>CAMVAB010000001.1 GCA_947165335.1 uncultured Pseudomonadota bacterium
ATTGGAACACACGCCCTATTTTCTGAAGATGTCGAATACAAAGATTTGGGTTTAGTTATTATTGATGAACAACACCGTTTTGGCGTTGCGCAACGCACCGCTATGCGCGCGAAAGGGAACAACCCTGATATGTTGGCATTATCTGCGACACCTATACCACGCACGCTTTCTATGACTGTATATGGCGATATGGATATATCGATAATAAACGAAAAGCCATCGGGTCGTATTCCTATCAAGACAAGTAAATTGCCAACAGAACGTGTCAATGCTTTGATTGAACGCATAGCACCACAAATCGAAAACGGCGCAAAAGTATTTTGGGTTTGTCCATTGGTTGAAGAATCTGAAAACGCAGATATGATGGCAGCCGAAGCACGTTTTGATGAATTGAAAAAACATTTCCCAGGTACCTGCCTTTGCCATGGCCAAATGGACAAAAAGCAACGCGACAAAGTAATGGCGGAATTTGCAGATACAAACTCAAAAATGCGTGTTTTGGTTTCAACCACTGTTATAGAAGTTGGTATAGATGTTCCGTCTGCAACCATCATGGTTATTGAAAATGCAGAAAGATTTGGCCTTGCTGCCCTGCACCAATTACGCGGACGTGTTGGACGTGGGAACCTGCAATCATATTGCATATTGTTGTATGGTAATAATATATCGCCCGATGGCATAAAAAGATTAGATGTATTATGCGAAACAGATGATGGTTTTGTCATTGCAGAACAAGATTTAATGATGCGTGGCGTTGGTGAATTATTGGGAACAAAACAAAGTGGTTGGATACAATACTATTTTGTGAATTACCGCGAACATCGGGATTTATTCAAATTGGCACAAAGCGCTGCTATGGACAATAATGACAACGAATGGGCACATGAATTACGCCAAATATTTGGATGTTCAACAATTGCGGGGGCATAATGAAAAAGATATTTGCTTTCTTGTTTGCTGTATTTGTTGCCTTTAACGCAAATGGCGCGACACTTATTAACGATACAGAAATTGAAAAGAAAATAACTGAAATCATTTTACCTGTGGCACGTGCAGCTAATATCGACGACAAAAGATTAAAAATATATATAGTTCGTGATGATGATTTTAATGCTTTTGTTCGTGGCGGCGAAGATGTGTTTATTTATACAGGTCTGCTTAAACAAATCAAAAATCCAAATGCTCTGCGTGCTGTTGTAGCGCACGAATTGGGACATACTATCGGTGGTCACATGGTCCAAATATCCGCACGCATGCATGATGAAATGGTTCGCACACTGATTATCCAGGCACTTGGGGTTGGGTTAATGGTTGCTGGCGGGAATCCATCTGCGGGGGCTGGTGTTATGGCTGGTGCCACAGGAATTGCACAACAATCTATGCTTTCTTTTTCAAGGGATGAAGAACGCATGGCTGACGATATGGCCGTTGATTTAATGGTCAAATCAAATAATGACCCAAAAGGGTTAATTGAAGTTTTTGAACAAATGCGTGATATGCATGGTGAAATAGAATCAAGAGTAAACCCAAACCGCATAAACCATCCATTAACCAATGAACGCATAAACAATGCGAAAACCAAAATTAGCAAAATCAAAAAGATTCCAACAAAACCAAAATCTGAAATTTCAAAAGAAAACGCCGAATACGAAATTTTACGCGCAAAATTAGTCGGCTATTTGAACACTGATAAAAACATAATTACAACATATCCATATTCTAACAAAACAAACGCTGCAATTTATGCGCGTGCAATCGCAAATATGCGTGGTGGCGATTTGAAAACCGCAAAAACAGGCACACAAACACTTATTAAACGCAATCCAAACAACCCTTATTTTTATGAATTGTTGGGCGATATCGAATACCAATTTGGCGCATATGACGACAGTGTTGTTGCATATGAAAAAAGTTTGGAATTGTCCAAAAATGCACCACAAATTGAAACCGCTTTGGCATTGGTGTTATCTGAACGCAACAAACCAAACGACAAAGCCCGCGCATCCGAATTATGTAAAAGAGTAATATTAAAAGAACCATCGCCTCTTGCATATTGGATATTGGCACGTGTCAGTGAAGGCGGCGTGTCTGATTGGGCAATGGCAGAGTTTTATAATATGAACGGCGATAAAGCGAACGCTAAAAAATACGCAAAATCCGCCCAAAAGAAATCAGCGAAAAATTCACCAGAATACATAAAATCTGGCGACATATTGAAAAAATAAGAGACTCATAATGAATGTAATTTTTTGCCATGGCGTTATGCCACCAGAAATGGATTGGGAAACACGCGAATATTATGCAGATAATTGGAAACATTGGCTGCAATTCCGCATTGAAAAAGATCATGATGTTATAACACAAATTCCAAAGTTCCCACATGCACATGCATTGCTTATGAAATATGACGAATGGGAACATATTATGAAATTCCAAGATATTAACCCAGATACTGTTTTGATTGGACATTCTGCGGGCGGTGGTTTTGTATTAAAATATTTGGCAATGCACCCAAAGTTAAAAATTAAACAAGCCATTTTAGTTGCACCTTGGATTGACCCAGACAACCTTCAACCAAATGGTTTTTATAACGGGTTCGATTTGAATAACAATATTATCAAACAAACAGCAAACGGCATTGATATTATGATATCTGATGATGATATGCCTGATATTTTGGCAAGTTTTGATAAGATAAAACAAAATATGCCGGATATTCGTATTCATGCGTTTTCAGGTCGCGGACATTTTTGCACGCCAGAATTACCAGAAATATTAGATATAATAAAATACAATTAAAATAACCGCCCGAATGGGCGGTTATTTTATTATCCAACCAATTTCTTCCATAATGATTGTTTCTTTTGTGGTTTTTTAATTGGTTTACGATGACGTGGTGCAGTTGTTGTCACACGTTTTGCATCCGTATGTTGTGCGTTTTTCTTTTTCGCATCAGTGGATGGTTCGTGTGCATCCAAAACATCGTCTGTTTTGACTGTTTCAACAGCAACACGTTGTATCGAATATTGATCGATGTTCATCAAACTGTCATCGCCAACAATCACGATTTCTGTTTCGAATTCTTTTTCCATCGCTGCCAATTCAGCGCGTTTTTGATTCAACAGATAAATCGCAACATCACTTGGAACCGTCATGATTATCTTTTGTGCTGGCTTTGCCAACAGTTTTTCTTGCAAGTGACGGAACAAGATAATAGATGCAGTTTGAATAGATGGAACGACACCTGCGCCCATACAATGTGGACATACGACGTATGAAGATTCGATAAACGAAGAACGCAATCTTTGACGCGATAACATTAACACACCAAATGCGTTGATTTTCGCAACCTGGGTACGTGCACGATCGTGTTTCATAACTTCACGCATTTTTTGTTCCAATTTGCGATTGTTCTTTTCTTCTTCCATATCGATAAAATCAATTGCAACAATACCTGCCAAATCACGCAAACGTAATTGTAATGCGATTTCTTCGGCTGCCTCTAAATTTGTATTCAAAGCGGTTTGTTCAATATCTTTTTCTTTGATAGCGCGTGAAGAGTTAACATCAATTGTCACCATGGCTTCTGTTTGATTGATAACAATAGAACCACCAGATGGCAATACTACGTATGGTCCGTGTAACCCTTCGAGTTGTTTTTCAACACCGGCTTTGGTCATTAACGGAACAGCAGCATCTTTATATTGAACCAACTGTTTGCGTGGCGCTTTGCCATACATTTGTTGGAAATATGTTTTTGCTTCGTCATATGCCTCGCTACCTTGGACATACATAACATCGTCTTTGTCAGAAATAAAATCACGAACAACACGACGAAGTAATGAATCTTCGGTATGGATTGTGACAGGTGCCACAGATTCCAAAGTTGTTTTGCGAATATCGTTCCAAAGAGATGTCAAATATTCGTAATCTTTTGCAATTTCTTCTGCGTTTGCATCTTGTGCAGCAGTTCTTAAAACAACAGTCATACCTTTTGGTATTTTAAGTTCATGAAGAATTGTGCGCAATCTTGCACGTTCGGCCTTGTCAGAGATTTTCTTTGATATACCATAACTGTTGCGTTTTCTGGAATTAGGCATTAACACAGCAAAACGGCCAGCCAATGACAAATATGTTGTCATGGACGCGCCTTTTTGTCCGCGTTCTTCCTTGACACCTTGGACCAACAAAATTTGCTTTGGTTTGATTACATCCTGAATTTTGAATTCATGTGCGCGTTTGATAAATTCTTTGTTATCTTCACCCGCGCTGTGATCATCATATTCAGCGATTTCATCTTCTTCTTCGTTTGGATCATCGTCATCATCAACGATGTTGGCATGAGCCAATTCCAATAATTTTTTCTTTTGTTCTGGGGTTACCTGATAATAATCAGGATGGATTTCAGAAAATGGTAAGAAACCATTTTTACCAGTTCCGTAATCTACGAACGCTGCCTGAAGCGACGGTTCAACACGAATAACCTTTGCCAGATAGATATTACCCTTGATCTGAGGTTTTGTTGTTGTTTCTACGTCAAAATCAGACACACGATTTGTCGCGGAATCTACCACTACCACCCGTGTTTCTTCTGGATGAACACCATCCACGTATATCTTTTTTGACATTTAATAATCCTTTTGTGTTTGGGGCGTATAAAACAGACGCAACTCGTTCCTGTGGGGCAATCCCGCCCATGCCAAGGATGCACGCAACGATAATAAAAAGCGCGACTCGAATTACAGCAAAAAGTGACATAACAAACACTTTTTTACCCCGTTTTATACAACATCGTAAAGGATAGCAAATGGCCCCATTAAAGGCAAGGTGTTTTTATTTTGAAACTTCTAATTTATGCTTTTTATGTGGCAATTTTATGTGCGGCATTTTTTGTTTGGCCTCTTCCAGCCATCTTTTCATACGCGCACGCAACCAACGTTCATAGATAAAGAACAATCCGCCAACCCCAATCAGAGGTAAAACATAATAAATTATTCTGTATGCCAACAATGCACCGAAAATGTTTGCTTTATCAACACTTTCAGGCAATGCAACCATAAATATAGATTCAAAAACACCGATACCACCAGGTACCTGGCTGAAAACCCCAGCCACCATCGCTATCACATATAATCCAATAAATACACCAAATGGCATATCTATATATGGACTTATACAGAAATAAAGAACCAATCCCGCACAAAGAGCATCCATTATTCCCAAGAATGTTTGAACAAGGGACATTCCAAAAGACGGTATGTGGAATTTTATTTCACCGATACGAATACTTTTATTGTAAAACATGATTGATATTAAATAATACGCCAAAATAACAGACGCACACAAAATAAACAATCCGTTTACACCGAATGACGCCCCTGAACTCTGTGCGAACATGTCCTGAGGCACCAAGAAATAACCGATAACCGCTATTGCGGCATATCCAAGAAAGAAAGTAAAGCCAGAAAACGTTATCATCTTAATAATATCAGCCCCAGGGACACGCCAACGTGTATATAACCGATATCTTATCGCGCCACCACTAACCACTGCATGACCGGCATTATTACTGATTGCGAACCCAAGCATCCCAGCCAACATCCATTTCCACCAGGAAACTTTGCGGCCAACATAATCAAGTGCCAGATAATCATACAGAGACAAAGCAATATAACCGCACAAACAGGCAATAGAGGCAAACACCAAGTTTACAAAAGGTATGTGCCACAATGCGCGCGCAATATCCATCAATGAATAATTACGCAGTTGCCAATAAAGCATACCTGCTGCAACACAGAAGAAGAAAAGTCCTGCATAACTGATTAATTTCTTAAAAAGACGCTTCGTTCTAACTGACATATTTCATCTCTTGCAGGGGGAATATTAGCACCCGATATTATAAAAAGCAAATTCTTTATTTCACAATTTCATGGAAAATCGTGGCCGGCAACGTACCACCTGTTATTTTAGAACCCATAGATTTATTGTCATCACGACCGACCCATACACCCATCACATAATTTGGTGTTGCACCAACAAACCAAGCGTCTCTGTTATCGTTGCTGGTTCCTGTTTTTCCGCCGAACACGTTTTGTGTATATGCGCGTTTACCAGTACCTTTTGTCACAACCTCGTACAACAACTCTTTCATGTATTCAACAGTTTGTGGTTGTAAAATTGTGATTTCTTCGGACGGATTACGCGAATAAATAGTATGTCCCCCAGCATCTGTTATTTTAGTAATTGAATATGGATGAACCGATTTTCCATCATTCCAAATGACTGAATATATTGTAGTTAAATCCAGCAAACTCATTTCCGATGCGCCCAAAACGGTAGAATATTCGCGTTTTAAATTATTGCCGACCCCCAGACGTGCCGCCATTTTTAACACTGAATCTATACCGTATTCTTTTGTTAATTTTAAAGGTACCGAATTAACACTTTTTGCAAACGCGGTTGCCAAAGTTATCCCGCCATAATAACGTTCATCATAATTTTTAGGATTATAATCACCAATTGCAAACGGGGAATCATTCACATAAGATTCTGGGGTCATACCATTTTCCAATGCAACCAGATACACAACCGGCTTAAACGCGGAACCTGGTTGACGAAGTGCCAATGCACGGTTAAATTGGCTAACCTGATAATCATCACCACCAACCATTGCTTCGATTGCGCCATTTCTTGAAATCGCAACAATCGCACCTTGAAAATCACCTATATTGCCAGCCAGAGCCGAAACAGCACGTTTCTGCAATTGTGCATCTAATGTTGTATAAACATATAAATCTTGATTTATTTCGCCAATTCTTGATTCTATTTCTTCACGAACAAAATCAGTCCAATAACGATATATATTTTTATCTATTTTTTGGTTGGATGCTTTTAATTGTTGTGCTGCCGCGCGTGCTTCATCCAAAGTTATATATTTTTGACGAACCATTTCAGCCAAAACAACTTTTGCACGTTTTATGTTTCGATCAGGGTTTTTAATCGGACTGTACGATGTCGGTGCTTTTAACATAGCAGCAATTTGGGCAGATTCTGCAACACTCATTTCATTAGCAGCATGACCAAATAACAAAGTTGATGCAGCATCGATTCCACGCATACCACCAACCAGCGATATTCTGTTCATATACAAATCAAGAATTTGATTCTTAGAAAATCTGTTTTCAAGCCAACACGACAATATTAATTCTTGGATTTTACGCGACATCTTTTTTTCACGCGACAAGAATATATTTTTAGCAGTTTGTTGGGTTATGGTTGATCCGCCAGCTGCGATTGAACCGCGAAATAAATTTACAACCAATGCACGCAAAGTTCCACGCAAAGAAATCGCACCATGTTCAAAAAATCTTTTGTCTTCGATTGCAATGATAGCCTGCCACACATGCGGGGGCAAAGATTCAACAGATACAGGCATTCCCATAATACGACCATCCGAACGCAATTCGCGACCATTTCTGTCTAAAAACACAATCGCAGGTTCACGGGTTTCATGTAATATAGAATCAAGTGATGGCATTTGTAAAAAAACAACCAAAACATATAAACCAACACACGCAACAACGACAAGGAATAAATTCACAAAAAAGATTATCATACGCGTTTTAAACGAATAATGTTTTTCGTTCTTTCGCATATCTCTTTTGTTTTGCAATTTGCCCCCCCTATTTTATTACATTTTCAAAATCATTTTCGTCCCAAATTGTTATACCTAATTTTTGAGCATCCGTCAATTTAGACCCTGCAGATTCCCCAGCAATTACAATATCTGTTTTTGCAGAAACACTGCCCTGGGGTTTTGCACCCATACGTTCCAAAATTGCTTTGGCTTCATCCCGCGTGTATCTTGTCAAAGTGCCGGTTAAAACAACACGTTTACCATTAAGCACGCTGTTTGTAAAAACAATATTTTCAGGATTTTTTATGTTTATATATTGCAATAAATTATCCAGCGCAGACATTGCATGTTCATCATTAAAGAACGAAACAATTTCATGTGCCATAACTTCGCCAATACCATCAATTTCTATCAGTTGATCTTTTGTTGCATTACGCAATGCGGACAAAGACTTGAATTCGCGCGCCAATATTTTCGCAGTTACTTCACCAACATCAGGTATTCCAATTGCATAAATAACACGATGTAAATCAACATTACGCGCACGGTCAATAGATTCTTTTAAATTAGAAACAGATTTTTCACCAAATCCATCCATTTCACGCATTTCATCGCCATGTTTTTCAATCAATGTAAATATGTCAGCCGCGCTGTTTATCCATTTAAGATTTGTGAACAATTCAATTTGTTTTGTCCCAATACCTTCGATATCGAAAGCATGTCTTGATACAAAGTGTTCTAATTCGCCACGAATTTGCGCCGGGCACGATAACGAATTCACACAACGACGTGCAACTGCCCCACTTTCTTGAACAACCGCGCCACCACAAACCGGACACGTGGACGGAAAAACAAAAGGTCGCGATTCAGGCGTGGTTTCTGCAACAGCAACTATTTGCGGTATAACGTCCCCAGCGCGTTGAACAATAACTTTGTCGCCTATTTTGACATTTAAACGCGCAATTTCATCTGCATTATGCAATGTTGCACGCGATACCAAAACACCACCAATGTTTATTGGTTCCAATTCTGCAACTGGGGTTAACACACCAGTGCGCCCAACCTGAATTGTTATATCATTTAATTTTGTTATACCACGCGCAGCAGGGAATTTATAAGCAATTTCCCAACGCGGACTGTTCGCACGCGATCCCATTTTTTCCTGGGTTGCTATTGAATTAACCTTGATAACAAGACCATCAATATCAAACGGTATTTCATCCCTGTGCAACATAACATCGTTATATATTTTTTGAACATCGGCAACACTGCCTGCGCGCGACGCCCATGCACGCGTAGTTTTGAACCCCCACGATTCTAATTTTTCAAAAAATTCACTTTGTGTATCCCAGTCGCGCGCAGATAAATCACCATAGGTATAACCAAACGCACTTAATTTACGTGATGCAGTTATCATCGGATTTAATTGACGCAATGATCCCGCCGCTGCATTACGCGGGTTTGCAAATTTTTTATCAGATGTTTCATTTAATGCGATAAAATCCGCACGCGCCATGTAAACTTCGCCACGCACTTCGATAACATCAGGGTAAACACCCGATAATTTTTTTGGAATGTCGGGTATAGTTAAAAGATTTTGTGTAATATCTTCACCAGCAACACCACTGCCACGTGTCAGACCACGCACGAATATTCCATTTTCATAACGCGCAGAAAAAGAAAGCCCGTCAACCTTTAATTCAACGAACAAATCTTTGCTTTCCAATTTATCAAACCAATCGCGCACTTCGTTTTCATTGAACACATCCGATATAGACAACATTGGCACAACATGTGGATATGATTTGAATTTATCAGAAACAGCCGCACCAACATGTGTTGAAAAACCGTTTTTTGCCAATTCTGGATATTCAGTTTCAATAGCCAAGATTCTTGATTTTGCATCATCATAGGTTGCGTCATCAACGATTGGCGCATCATTTTGATGATACGCAATATCCCACGCATTTAATTTTTTCAATAAATCTGCGTGTTCTGCGCGAATAAAAAGATCTGCTGTTTTTGCCATATTTTGATTATAGAAAAACAAAAAAATTAGTGCAAGCGGTAAATAAAAAAAACCGCCCATTCAGGCGGTTAAATTATCTTAGATAGAAAGTTATGGTTGATACGACACGAACACGTTTGTTAATCGACTGCTTTTCATTATCAGACCATGCGTCAACCTGATCACGCGCTGTAATGCTGAACACGCCCTGGTTTGCAGATTGAATTTTACCCAGTTTCGCGTTGGCATCTTTGGCAAACTGTTCACCGGCGGCTGTTGCGTTTTTCGTTGCCGCTTCTATCATTTGGATTTTAATGTTGTTCAAACCATTAAATACGTATATTGGCCCCGCGTAATCTTCGGTAACTGTTACGCCCTGACGAACCAAATCGCCCATTTTTCGTGATACAGAATCAACCAAATTCACAGAATTAGACCGCACCATAACACCCGTTTCGATAACATATCTGTCATTGTTATCTTGTCCTTGACGTTGGGCATCGCTGTATCCGGCGTATTTATCGCGCACTGTTATTCTTAAATTCTGTAATTCGCCGTCTTCAAAACCATTATCCATCAAAAAAGCACGTGTTTTTTGAATATCCGAATCAATATCCGCCTGAACTTTTGCTAAATCAGCCCCAACACGATTAAATTTAATATTCCACACAGCTGTATCAGCGACAACATCCATTTCAGCCAGTCCTTTGACCGTAACAGTCCGGCGCGCTAACGATTTATAAACGCCATTTCCGATAAAAAAACCCGCCAAAGCCACACCAAAAGCTAAAATTATGACCCAAATTGTTGGTAATTCCTTGAATTTTCCGGCTAATTTCATAAAAAACTCCCTTTCTTTTGACAAAAAGATTATAGCCAAAATCAAAAATAAAGTCAATACGAAAAAAAATATCAAAAAAATGCTTGCAAAATTTGCGAAGGGGTCATTTGTGTGATACAATTGTATTGACAAAAGAGAAGAGAGAATGTCTAAACGTTTGATTTTAACAGGTGTCTTAGCATTATGCTGTCCACTCGTACCGGTACAGGCAGACGCTGACTATATTACAAACGAATCGACATGTGATAACGACACACTTGGGTCAACAGAAAGTGCAACATTGGTTGCCCAATGGTCTCCTAACCCTTATACAATTACTTATAATTGCGGTTCAGGAATCTCTGGAACGGCATCTACACCAGTTGGTCCAACAACTGCTTCTTTGGCTGTTGTAATGGATGGTCCGTATACATTGGCGGCTGGGAACAATTGTTCATTGACCGGTTATACATTTGCGGGCTGGTCGTGTCCAAATTTACCGGGGACAAAAACATTACCCGCAGATGCCCAAACAAAACTCTATTTTGCTGGGGGTGCAACGGGTACATACAGTTATGCAGGAAACATCACATGTACTGCGCAATGGACACAAAACAGTATCGCGCTTGATTGGAATCCGGACAATGGTGGTTCGCACATAAATACTTCTTGTGCGTATGATGGTGCAATTACATTACCAGATGAACCAAGCAAGGCAGGATATACATTTGCGGGATGGCAGGTTGTAACACCAACCCCAACCCCATAACACGAGTTTTCATAGTCCCTTCCTGTGAAAGCAAAAGCCCCGCGTTTAACGCGGGTCTTTTGTTTAATATACATATTTTAACGAACTATTTCTTTTGCTGATAAAACATATGTATTGTTTGCATTTGCCATTGCCGCATAAATATCTTGGACAAATCTAGGGTTCCTTTTAATATATTTTTCCATAATCTTAGAAAGATTTTTACATGATTTTTTGACCAAAGCAAGATCATCAGCATGTGTAAAATATTTATTTTGCGAATTTTCATCCCAAATACGTAAAATTTCCACTATTTCTAATTGAACTGACGGTTCAATAGCGTTGGAAACCATTGTTGCAATACTTCTCATTGCTTGTGGGTTATCCAATACTTTTTCAAAAGATTTCAATTCTGGATGATCTTTCATTGCCTGTTTTATAAAATTACGAACCAAACGTGACGCAAAAACATAATCGTCTTTATAACGTTCAACAGCACACCATATTACAATAGCAATCACCCCTATCATCATCGCTGTTGTTATTGAAAACGAAACAATTGCTTTTTTACTTGGGTTTTCCAATGCCTCTGGGCCTCTTGTTATCCCGATATACACAACACATGCTAACCATGGACCGCCTAACAAAACAGTTAAAGCTTTTGGCAAAAACCATTTTTTTCTAATAATTTGGTTTTTTTCTTGTTTTTGATTCTTGTTCGACATTTTGATCCTTTTTGTATTTAATCTCAAAATAATACAAAAAATTATAATCGTCAAGTATTTTACAAATAAAAACCGCACCGTTTGGTGCGTTTTTTATTTATTTATGGGGCGGGTAACCTTTTCCTCGATACACAATAATAAAAATCTATAAAAACTCGTATTAAAAAACTCCGTTTTTATGATTTTTCTAATTGTGCATTCTCGTGTTCGCTCGGGCCTTGCCCTGCGCGGCACTCCTGACAAATCGCCTGCGCTGCGCTTTGCTCTTTTACTCGTAGTCGAACTGGCCAATGCCAGTTCTAGAATCTGGTCACACCTAATAAATTAAAATACCGCCACTTTGGGCGGTATTTTAATTTATGGGGCGGGTGACCAGATTCGAACTGGCGACATTTGGTACCACAAACCAACGCTCTAACCAACTGAGCTACACCCGCCATAACTTTTGTGTGGGTTATCCCACTTGTTTTTAATGGTGGAGCTGATCAGACTCGAACTGACGAGTACGTTTGCATGTCATTAAGTGTCCCAATCATTCCACTCTGCCAGATTATTTACGCAATCTACATAAAAACCTGGTGGAGCTGATCAGACTCGAACTGACGACCCCTTGCATGCCATGCAAGTGCTCTACCAACTGAGCTACAACCCCATGCGGCAACTTATTCTATATTTCTTCTTGCCAAAAGTCAAATCATTTTGCTAATCTTCACTATAAGTATAATTACAAGGAGTACTTTATCATGGATTATTCACTTTTGAAATCTGAAACAGAACAAAGAACTGCTCAAACACTTGAAGTATTACAAAACGAATTCGCAGGTCTGCGCACAGGCCGCGCATCCGTGCATTTGCTGGACGGAATTAAAGTCCCGGTATATGGTGCTGAAATGCCTTTGAACCAGGTTGCGACCGTTTCAACGCCTGACACACAAACATTATCTGTAACCGTTTGGGATGTAAACAATGCGCCTGCTGTAGAAAAGGCGATTCGTGATTCTGGTCTCGGATTAAATCCAATGACTGCTGGGGGTGTTATCCGTTTGAATTTACCACCATTAACCGAAGAACGCCGTCGCGAATTGACCAAAGTTGCTGGAAAATATGCGGAAGACGCCAAAATTTCTATGCGTAATATTCGCCAAGATGTTATGGGTAAAATTAAACGTGCTGTGACAGACAAAGAAATTTCCGAAGATGATCAGCGCAAATATGAAGAAGATATTCAAAAAGTATTTGATGGTCGTGGGACTGAAGTTGACGCAATGTTAAAACAAAAAGAAGCAGATATTATGTCTGTATAGTTTTTGTGAATTAAGGAATAAAAATCATGTTTAGTCTTTTCAGAAAAAAAGAAACAAAAAAACAACCGTTGAAGATTCCACAACACATTGCTTTCATTTGTGATGGAAATCGCAGATGGGCTGAAAGGCGCGGATTACCGCCGTTGATGGGGCACAAGGCCGGAATTTCTAATTTTGAAAAACTGGTTGATTGGTTTTTTGAACGCGGGGTAACAACAATTTCTTTCTATATTTTTTCAACAGAAAATTGGAATCGTTCCAAAGAAGAAGTTGATTTCTTGATGAATCTTTTTTACAGCGAATTAAACAAAAATATGAAACACGCGATAAAGAAAAATCTGCGTTATCGTGTTGTTGGTTCGCGCGAAAAATTACCAAAAAAATTAGCAAAACTTTGTGATGAACTTGAAAAAGTTTCCGCTGAAAACACTGGTGGAACTGTTGTCTTTGCACTTAATTACGGTGGCCAAGACGAAATTGTTCGCGCTGTAAACGCTGCGATTGAAAATGGCGAAAAGGTTGACAAGGAAACATTTGAAACATTTATGGATACTGGTGATTTATTGCCTGTTGATTTAATGGTTCGAACAAGTAATGAAAACAGAATATCTAATTTCTTGCTTTGGAAACTGGCATATGCAGAATTGTTATTTATCCCAGAACACTGGCCTGATTTGGTTAAATCTGAAAAATTATGGCAATATGTTTTGGATGAATATCAAAAACGCGATCGTCGTTTCGGCGGTGGAAAAAAGAAAAACTATTCAGGGAAACAAAAATGAAAATATCAAAATTATCTAATACAACATTGCGTTTTATAACTGCTGGGGGAATGTTTGTCGTATTGGCGATTGTTGTCGCTTTGGAAGTAGCTTTTCCTAGTATACACGCTGTACGTTGGTTAAGTGTTTTAATTATGATTGGCGCAATCTATGAAACATTTATAAATTTGAAAAATGCAAAAGCAAAAACTTTTGAAAGCCATCGTTTATCTTTCATCGCTTTCTTTTGTTGGTTAATATTGATGCTGATTTCCGCATATTTTGTCGGGGCACGTCCATGGGTTATGTTATGGCTGTTAATGATAATCGTTGGTGCAGATGTCGGAGGTTGGTTGTTTGGTTTGATTTTTGGTGGCGACAAAATGTGGGAAAGAATATCGACACATAAAACATGGGCCGGTCAAATGGGCGGTATTATTTGCGGAACTTTGATGTCTGTGTTATTCTTTTTGATGATACGCCCATACGGAAACGACATTGTTTTTGCTGTTTTAATGGGTATCAGCATGTCATTACTCGCACAATATGGTGATTTAACAGCCAGTTATATTAAACGTTGTTTGGGCATCAAAGATTTCAGCAATTTATTGCCCGGACATGGCGGTATTATGGACAGATTTGACGGTTGGATTTACATATTACCATTGATGTGGTATTTCATAGCATAATTAGGGGAAATAATGATGCACACCATTTTAACTATTGTTGCTTTGTTAATTGTTTTGGGAGTTGTGGTATTTGTTCACGAAGCAGGACATTTTATGGCTGCAAGATGGGCCGGTGTGCGCGTTGATGCTTTTTCTATTGGTTTTGGACCAGCAATTATAAAATGGCACGATAAACATAATACCATTTGGAAATTATGTTGTTTACCTTTGGGTGGTTATGTTTCTATTTACGGTCAAGAAGATATGTTTAACCGTAAAAAATATCAGGAATTACCAAAATCTAAAAAAGTTGGACATTATTTATCCGTACCCGCATGGAAACAGTTTATAATTATCGCCGCTGGTGTGTTTATGAATTTTATATTGGCGTGGGGTATTTATACAGCTGATTTTATGTTCCGCCCACGCAATATTCAATTACCAGTTGTTGGGCAAGTTGTTCGTGACAGCATTGCCTTCAAGGCGGGTGTCAAAGCGGGTGATATAATTGTAAAGATAGATAATTCATCTATTCACAATTGGGGCGAAATAATTGTCGCAAAAGAATTGGCAGATAAACATGATGCAAATGTCATCGTTTCCCGCAAGGGTCAAAAGTTTTATGTGACATTGGCTCCTGCTGAAAAGTGGGGACTGATCGCAGATGGCAGCAAAACAATGTTCCGCAAGAAAAGTTTTGTCAGCGCTGTATATTCAGGTTTACGAGAAACATATTATCAATCAAAAACTTTGTTGGTTGTGTTAAAACAAATTATAACGGGAGAGCGTTCTTCAAAACAATTGGGTTCCTTTATCACTATTGCCCAGGTTTCAGGTCATGCGCTCGAGGCGGGATTCTTTATATTCCTATCCATTATTGCTTTGATATCTGTTAATCTGGCGGTTATCAATTTATTACCCCTGCCCGTTTTGGATGGTGGTTATTTATTGATACTGATAATTGAAGCAATTACACGCAGAAAGTTAGGTGGCAAAGCGATGGAAATGACTATCTTAGTAGGTTGGATTTTAATCGCAATGTTATTTGCTTTCACTATGTGGAATGATATAGCACGCGTGTTTGGATTGAATTAATGGTAAAAAAAAGCGAGAAACAAAAATGAAAACACAAGAATATAATGTTCCAGCCGGCACAAATGTAAGAACAGCTGTGGAAAATGCTATCATAATGGCACGCGCAACAAATAATCATGTTATTGTTAATTTGAACAATGCTAGATTTAGTGTAACATGCGATACAAAGGTACAAAACGCCATTGATGCGTATCTTGCTGTAAAAAGAAAAATGTTTGAAACGGAACAACAATTAAAACAAAATATAAAATGCGATTAAATAAATTTTTATTTTTATCATTTATGCTTGCGGCACCTTGTTTTGTAAATGCTGCGGTTGTTTCACGCATTGATGTAAACGGCAACGAACGTATGGATAATGAATCTGTTCGTATTTTAGCCAATGTTAAAAATGGTGATAATGTCAGTTCTGAAACAATCAACAATATTGCAAAAGATTTACAATCCAGCGGTTATTTTGAAAAAGTTGATGTTAAATTAAACGGCGATATTCTTAAAATAGATGTTGTTGAATCGCCTATTATCAACATGGTTACAGTTGAAGGCAATGATGAAATTGACACCGAAGATTTGAAAAAAGAAATCAAAACAAAAGAACGCGCATCATATGATAAATCTGTGATTGGTGCTGATGTTCAACGTTTATTGACCCTTTATCAACGCAAAGGTTTCTTTGGCACAAAAATAAACCCAAAGAAAATTGAATTAGATAATAATCGTGTAAACGTTGTTTATGAAATTAAAGAAGGACACCCAACATACATCAGCGACATAGATTTTGAAAACAATAAAAAATTCCGTTCTCGCACTTTACGCAAAGAATTGTTATCTCGCGAACATGCTTGGTGGCGTTTTATGACACAGTTTGATGTTTATGATGAAGACAGAATCCAATACGACCAACAATTATTACACCAATTTTATATGCGTAACGGATTTCTCGATTTTCGTATTACAGATGTCAAAGGCGCTTTTACCCAGGACCGCGAATATTATTCTGTAAAATACACTGTGGATGAAGGAAAGCAGTATAAAATTGGTGATATAAAAATAGACAATCCTTTCCCTGATGTCCCAGACAAAGAATTATACAAAGCATTAACAATTTCTAAGAAAGATGTTTATAACATTGACGAAATAGATGCAACTGTGAATGCATTACGTGGTGTTGTCGCAGATCATGGATATGCATTTATAAGTGTTGACCCTGCCCCAGATAAACATGATGATACATTAACTGTCGATATAAACTTTAAAATAAAAAAGACAAACCGTATTTATATCAACAGCATCAATTTGTTAAATAATGTTCGTACATTCGACAGTGTCATTGAACATCATCTTCCTATGCGCGAAGGCGATCCTTTCTCGCTTCAAACGATCGAAACAGGTCGTCAAAATTTGATGCATACACGTTATTTCAAAGATGTTCAAATGATCCCAACGCGTCTTGCTGATGCAAACATGATGAATTTAGATGTAAAGGTTGAAGAACAACCAACTGGCGAATTATCAGGGGGGCTTGGGTGGTCTTCGATAAACGGATTCATGGTTGATGCTGGTATTACTGAAAATAATTTTATGGGACGCGGACAAATTGTCCAAATCAAAGGTTCTATCGCACAATATCAGCGTCAAGCCCTGTTTAGTTTCACAGAACCATTCTTGTTCAATCGTGAATTGTCTGGTGGATTTGATGTTTCATATACTCAATACAAATATTCACATCTTGGTGGTTATGGATATGATCGTGATTCATTTATGGTGGCAGGCCGTCTGGGGTGGCGTTTAACAGATCATTGGACCCAAACAATGCGTCTTTCTGCGTCATTCGATCAAAACTATGATTTGCAATTGGGCGGTTGGCAAAAATCAAATCTTTACACACTTGGTACAAATCTGCGTTATTATAATTTACATACAAATTTTCAACAAAACACTCACACAGGAATTGTTGGTAATCTTGGGGTTGCTTATACTGGATTCGGTGGAACAAGTACATTTATACGATACAGTGCCGATATTACAGGCATGGTTAAATTCTTTGATGACAGATGGCAATTACGTTCATCATGGGATTTTGGCTATCTGCAATCACTTGAAAGCGATGATTATATTCCACGTGTTTACCGTTACTTCTTGGGTGGCGAATCTTTGCGTGGATTTGATGTTGCTGGCGTTGGTTCAAGATACAGATACTATTCTTTGGGTGGTTTATGGAAAGCAAACGGGTCAACTCAAATGAATTTTCCTATCTTTATTCCAGATGAATATCAGGTCAAAGGTTTCGTATTTGCTGATTATGGTATTTTAGGCAAACCACCTATGAAAAATCTTGATAATAACCCGTATGTTCACACAGATGAAGATTGGCGAACATCTGTTGGTTTTGGTATTTATTGGAACACGCCTATGGGACCGATGAATTTCTCGTGGGGGTGGCCAATGAAAGTGAATAAATACGACGAAGAAAGACGTTTCTTGCTGTCATTTGAAACTCAATTCTAATCGTTTTAGCTTGACGGGGGGAATAGATTTTTCTTATACTAAAAAGAAAGGAAAGGATAAAGAGATGAAAAAATTTTTAGCTGTTTGTGCTTTGGTTATCGTTGGTTTGTCAATGGCAGGATGTGGTCAAATATATGATCGCGAACCGGTCAGTATTGGTTATGATTCCAATGAATTAAAATTAAGTCCTTGTGCATGCATATTAGTATACAAGGCATAACGATATTTATGGGGGGAACGCTTTGGAATATCCAAACGATTTTGATGTGCCGTCTTTTTCAGCGGGCAAAGCTGTTGCTTTTTCCCGCGGTATGTCGATTTGGATATCAATTGTATTTTTTCTTGTAATTGCGGCCTGTGGTTTTATTTTATTAGGCGTCCATTTAAAGAAAAATTATCCATTTATAATATCTGTTGATCCTATTACTAACGAATGGACTGTTGTTGCGTATCCACATGAAAAACAAGAAAAAATTCAACAATATCAAATTATTCAAGAAAAACTGGCTAGAGATTATGTAAAAAATTGGTTTACAATATCTGAAAATGCACAAACAAATGAAAAACGGTGGCAATCTTGCAGTATCGATGAATGCGCAAACACCGAACAATTTAAACCAGATAATATAAATTGCGCAATTGCCTGTAAATCGAGTTCAACTTTATTTGAAGATTTTACAAAAATGGTTTTACCAGAATATCTGGCTCGTGTTGAATCTGGCAACGAAAAATGGACAGTTGGTCGTATGCTTATTACACCTCAGAATAAAATGTCTGAAAACTCTAGTGATTGGCAGGTTATTGCGGATATTACTTCTAATATCAGTGGAACTTTTTCGGTATTAAGTTTTGTTAACATAAAACGCGATGTTAATCTTTACCCTGCTACATTTGGATATTATGTAGAAGATTTTAATTCGTACAGGATGATAAATGAATAAACTGAAATCATTTTTTACAGGTTTAATTTTATTAGCAATCGTTTTTGCGATGATTCTTGTTACTGCTTTGTTGTATCGCGCAAATGAACGTTTGTCTGTAAAATCATATATATTCCAAATGAACAATTTTGCAAACCAACGCATTGGCCCAATGCAAGAAGTAAAAGATATTTCGGCAAACGATTTACGAAACAGATTAATAAAAAAATATGTGAACGAATATTTCAAAGTTATCCCTGGCGAACAAGATGTGACAAATCGTCCAACCTTGCAAGCGATGGGGGAAACAGCATTCGAACAATGGAAACGCAATGAAGCGAAAACAATCGCCAGTATGTCAGAGAAAAAAATGTTCCGTATGGTTCGTATTCCGAATGACGGTATCGCAACAATTACAAAAATGAAAAACGAAAATTATGACACAGATGAATTGGCCGAACTTGTGTATTACGCTGTTCGTTATTACATGTACACATGGTCAACATCCAATGTAATGGAAATAGAACCTTCGCAAGAACAAGGGACCCTTTACATAGAAGCAAAATTTAAACCTGGTATTAAACCAAATATAAATGTCCGTAAAGATCTTGAAAAAGGGTTAGACCCTTCGGGACTGTTTATGTTTGAAGTAACAAATGTTGGAAACAAGGAAGATATATGATAAAAAAAATATTATTTTTATTGTCTGTTTGTTCTGTGGTGTTTTGCACAAATATTGCATGTGCAGAAGATGATTTATCTTTTGATAATTTCGCGATTGTCGAAGACGAAGATAGTGATATGATCACAGAAAATGTCGCTCTTAATCCTGGTGCAAGTGTCGTCGATGTAAAACAATTTGATATTGCAGGGGTAATGTTGGGCATGCATTATGACGAATTAAATAATTTGTTCTTTAACGGGAACAGTTTATATACACCAACTAAAAAAAATAATACTGTTTACACGATAAACAAAGAATGGAAATATAATCTTGATTATGAATGTCGTCAGAATAATATTTTCGTTCCGGCAAAACTTGAAAAATGTATTTATTCATTGGCGCAAAGTCGCGGATTACTCTATGTATCAGAAATTCATTTAGAACGAACTTCGACTGGTGAAACCATAGATGTATATTTAACCAGCAACGCATCTGATAATGTTGTATGGAAAGTTGTTTATAATAATGACGTAAATTACACAGAAGGAGAACACGAAAAATTTGAAAACATTCGTGAAAAAAAGATATTATCCTTTTGGCAGGGTGTTTTGGATAAATATGGCGAACCAAATTCTGATGAAGACAAATGGATATCTTCTGAAAATCCGTATGAACCGATGATGCAGGCGTATTATGGTCAACTGGTTTTGACAGATAACGGATTGAATGCTTTTGATGTTTCTGAAAACATTCAAAAGGCACGCGAAAACTTCCAGGCAAAACCATATGCATTCTAAAAAAACTTCTTATCAAATTGGAATATATTCTGAATTTCTCGCGCGGATGTATTTGCGGTTTCATGGGTATAGAATATTAAGCAAAAGATATATTACTGGTAAAAAAACCAATCGCGCAGAAATAGATATCATCGCAAAACATAAAAACACTATCGTTTTTGTAGAAGTCAAAGCGCGACAAAATATTCCTGCAGCATGGGACGCTATTACCCCGATTCAATCAGCGCGTTTGCGTCGTGCTGCAGAAACATATTTAATAAATAAACATTGGCAAGGTGATGCACGTTTTGATGTGATTGTTGTATGCGGACATAAAATATATTGGGCGAAAAACGCAATTTAATTTTTTATAACCGCGCTTTTAATTAATGTTACATCTTCTTTGATTCCATCTATCTTTAATTGCAATTGACCTATCCCAGATTCAAGAATTGTTGTTCTGTTTTCAAGAGATGTTATACGCTGATCCTGTCGTTCAATTTCAGAAAGAGAAGAATCTTGACGGGCGACCCAATAAATTAACCCTGCAATAAAGGCCAACAAAAACCATGTATCGCGCAACATATCTATTACACCAATGAAACCTTGTTTTTTTGGCATGTTAATATAATAATTTACCACAATTATTGTGTTGGATTATTCCCCCTTTGAATTAAATTTTCTATTTGGTGAACAAGCGCCTTTTGCGCAGCCCACCAGCGTAATTCGTCATTTGTTGCATTTATCCCCATAACACGTTCGACCGTCAAAGAACGCAAATGTGCCAGGACTTGTTTTCCAGACGCACACGAAAAAGTACGCGCATATTGTTTTTCTATATCTGACATTTTATATTCCTTATATTGACATTTCTTCACGTGCCATTTGTGCAATCGGCGCAATATATTTTAATTCTGCATCACTGTGCAAAGATATATTATCTATTAACCCACGACGCGATAAAATTTGAAGTCCGCGTTCACACAAAGGTCTTATAAATTCATGCAACAAACGACCGTATGTGGCCCCCAGTATGCGAACCATATCTGCATTACGTGCTAAAATTTCCGTAGCAGTCATTTCTTTATCTGAAAGCAAACCTAATCTATCTGCCAATAAAGTATGTCTGATTCTGTCGCGTAAATCACGCAACACAATTTGAGAAACATCAAAATCGGCACCACTGGACAAAGGCGTCAACCCAGAACTGCCAACTGCTTTTGGAATAATAGCACCCGGTGTTAAATTGATATTTGACAGGTTTATAACACCATCGTCATCTGCTTGCCAAATACCGCTTACTGCGATAGTCGCATTTTTCAAAACTAATTCGACAACTTTGTTCGCTGTTTTTATATCAGGCAAAGCGCGCAATACAGGACCGCGTCCATATTGTTCACCACTAATCAGCGACCAACGGAAAATTATGTACGGATTCGTTTCAAATGTTCCACGTGCAACAATATTGTTTTCAATATCGCCACCGATATCAAGCCACGCCGTAAAATCTTGACCTATTAAAGATTGCACTAAACGTATCGGTGTTTGTGGATTATCTTTAATCATATTTTTAACATTTTTCGGCAATGTTACATTTGGATACCTGTCTTCTATTTCACCAACAGGCAAAGATGTAGTATGAAATACGGCTCCTGGCAAAATCGCAATATCTGTCATAGGAATAGCAGTGAACGAAAATGCTGAATCAGCACCAATTGGGTTTTCTGCCATAAATAAACACGCAGTTCCAAGAACAACTAAATCAATATAACACTGGTGAACAGTCGTATAAAAATTAGAATCATTCAAATGTGCTCGCAACATTGCTGTTGCAACTTCAGCATTTGGCGACAAATCGCTTTCACGCACCAAATTTATCCATAATGATTCTGGCGGTGTTAATAACGAATACATAGATGCTGCCAAATTATCCACTGCATCTGATGCGGTTGCATCAAAAAGAGTAGCAACATCTGCATCATCTGTGGGAATAGTATAACGCATCGCTGATTTCCAACGCGACAACCATATTTCCCTTTCATCTATTGCGCGTTTATATAATTGCATAAGATTTTTTTGCATCTTTTTTTCCTTTTGTTTTTTATATTTTAAAATCTGTGTTTGCTTTAATTATTTTTGAACATGTGTTTAATGCATGCACCGGACAAGGCATCATTGTTAATGCACTCGAAACAGCATCCAATCCATCATCATGTTCGACAGATCCTATTGGCGACCATGCTAACATTTCAGACAACAACATTGTTTGTTTGATTTTATTACGCATATAAAGTCGCCCTGTTGTTAAAATTGGTTCAATTGCATTTAATATTCTGGTTTCTTTTTTTGTATGATTTGAAATTGGCAAGATATTTATCAAAAATTGTTTTTCTTTGGCTACATTTCGCATAATTTCAGGTAAAGCATTACCGATGCCATTTATTTCTATACCTATTCTTGATAATCTGTGTTTTTGCATAAAATCAAGAACAGCACCACATTGTGTCGCAAGAGGATGGACATCATCATCTGAAACATTCATATACACAATATCATGTACAAAAAAGTTTCTGTTTTTATCATCTCTGTAAACCAAAACGCATACGCTGCCATCTGAATTTGCGTGTCCAGAAGAAGGATCCCAATAACATGTATAACCTGTAATGACATTATCGCCGATTCGAACATCGTGATAGTCAAAAACATCTTCATAAAAATGTACAGCCCCAGGATCCAAATGTACACGCTCGTCTGGGACATATTCCAGCATCATCTGGGCAGAAAAATGCCTGGGGCCTACAACCTCTTCTAATTCATGGACTTTTTCCAACGGAAACATCTCTGGCCATGCCGGATTTCCGGCACTATCCACTATTGGTATTTTTAAATATTTATACCCCTTTAAAAAAGGTATTGAATTCTGAAAATTTTCGTTTAATCTAATGGACATGGACTTTACTCCGAAAACTTTACCTACGAATTTAGAAGCCGAACAAGCGGTTCTTGCAGCGGTGCTTATGAACAACCGCGCTTTGGAATCTGTGTCTGATTTCTTATTGCCAGAACATTTTTCACATCCGGCTCATCAGGAAATCTATAAATTGGCTATGCGTCAATTTAGTGTTGGTATCCCTTTTGATATAATCACTGCAAAAACATATCTTGAACAACAGGGGACACTTGAAAGTGTCGGCGGGGTTGAATATTTAACAAAATTGGCTTCTGCTGGATCAACAGTTGTAAATGTTGAACATTATGGTCGTATTGTTTTTGATAACGCTCGTCGTCGTGATTTGATAAATCTTGGACAATCTATTATTGACGATGCCTATACCGAAGATTTAGACAAAGATGTTAACACCCAAATCGAATCTGCTGAACAAAAATTGTTTAATTTAGCATCAACTGGCGAATCTGA
This sequence comes from uncultured Pseudomonadota bacterium, assembly GCA_947165335.1. Classification (GTDB taxonomy): domain Bacteria; phylum Pseudomonadota; class Alphaproteobacteria; order Rs-D84; family Rs-D84; genus Enterousia. The sequence goes on from CAMVAB010000001.1 coordinate 24,052, forward strand.
ACATAACACTGCAACTTTGGCAGATGCTTTAAGTGCGGCACTTAAAGAGGCCGAAACAGCGTACAAAGCAGATGGAAAAATATCTGGTTTGACAACTGGTTTAGACGATTTAGACAAATCTATTGCTGGTTTACATCGTTCCGATTTAATCATCATTGCAGGACGTCCTGGTATGGGTAAAACAACATTGGCAATGAATATCGCATTCAATGCCGCAAATGCTATTTTAAACGGTCGTGCAAACAGCCAATTCAAAGGCGCAGTTGCATTTTTTAGTCTTGAAATGTCGCAATCTCAATTGGCATCTCGTGTGTTATCTTCTCAATCAAAAATACCTTCGTCCCGCATGCGTGAAGGTACATTATCAGACGAAGATTTCACAAAAATGACACAATATGCGGACGCTTTGTCTAAGGTTCCTGTTATAATTGACGATACAGCTAATATGTCTGTTCCTGCGATAAAAACACGTGCTCGTCGTATTGCGCGTCAACATGGTGGCATTGCTTTAATTGTTATCGACTATTTACAATTGATGACTTCACCTGGGGGGAAACACAACGATAACCGTGTCCAAGAATTATCTGAAATCACTCGTGGATTAAAGATGCTGGCCAAAGACTTAGATGTGCCTGTTATCGCATTGTCCCAATTATCGCGTAAAGTAGAAGATCGCGATGACAAAAGACCTATATTATCCGATTTGCGTGAATCTGGTTCTATTGAACAAGATGCGGATATTGTTATGTTTACATACCGCGAAGAATATTATCTGGACGGACGTTCACCAGAAAAACGTTTATCAGGCTTGGCATCTGAAAACGCACAACAGCATTGGCAAAACCGCCTTGACCGTTCAAGAAACAAAGCAGATGTTATTATTGCTAAAAACCGTCATGGAAAAACAGAAACCATACACCTAAGCTTTAATGGTGAATATTCATTGTTCGATAATTTGAACGAATTCACAAAAAATGTTCCTGATTCTGATTTTGATGTTCCTTTTGTATCATCGACTGACATGGACACTCAAAATATTTCCGATGTAAACGATATTCCTGACGATATCATTTAAATTTTTCTTGCCAAAGCCATAAAAATTGACTAATATTTTGTCAACATATCTCTAAGGAGTCATAAATGGCACAAGAAGAAATCATTTTTCCAAATAATATTCGCAACATTCGTGCAGCCAAAGGCTTGAAAATGACCGAATTAGCAAAACGCGCAAATTTGTCTTTGTCTGCTGTTTCAAAAATTGAAAAAGGCGTTCGTCGTTTAAATCAAAAACAACTTTTGAATGTTTGCACTATATTGGGTTGCAAATTATCTGATATCTTTATTCATGAATCAGATGCAGTTGCACAAAATTGGCAAAATGAAATCAAACGCCGTTTAACAGACAACGAAGGCAGTGGTCTTAAAATTTTCGGCAGTGGTTTACGCAAAATCCGTCAACGTGCTGAAAAAACCATCGCAGAAGCTGCAAAAGCTTCAAAAATGACACTGTCTGTATATCATAAAATAGAAGTCGGTCAACGCGAAGTATACGAAAATGAAATCGATGTTTTGGCCAAAGCTTTTGGATATACAGCCACGCAACTTTTTGATGAAATTGCTAAACTTTACAGTACCGGTGAATTAACAAAACAAATTAACAAAGTTAAAGAACGCGTTAAATCTGTATTGGAACCTGTAAATCCAATATCTGGTTTAGATATTCGTGATGGATTATACGGCGCACAATTATACGATAATGCACGTAAAAAATTGGTTCCTGTATTTGGTAAACCAAATGGCAAAGCAATCAAATTGAAAAAATCAGATGAAACCATGATTGTTGCACCAACAGCACTCGAAGGCCGCAATGGTATTTACGCAGTTATTCCAAATTCGAAACGTTTGGCTGGTTTTATCCCTGAAACTTCATATGTTTTTGCTGATGCTAATACAAAACCAAAGGTTGGTGATTTGGCAGTTTGCATAGATGCAGATTTTTCAAAATTAGATTCTGAAGAAATTGTTGACGCACAAATTGTCGTTGTTCGCCAAGACACACATGGTAAAACATACGGTCATATATCTAATCCAGAAGAAAAAGTTTCTGGCAAAACAATGCATAAAATCGTTATGATTGTTATGCAATAAAACGCATATTAACAACGGAGAGAGAACATATGCCACAACAAGCACACATAATAGCACAAAGATTATTGAATCTTTATCGCCAAGAGCATGTTATAGATGGTGGTTGGGCCGCTGTTAACAAGGTTTTTATCCAAGAATCTAATGATTCAAAAGTCATCAGCGAACTCGAATTGTTGCCTACTGGTAAACGGTTAATTGCACATATAAATAATTTACGCAGCGGAAAAACACCTATGGATTCTATTGATAAAGATTTGCTGCCATATGGTGGTACCATGTCAGGCCAAGATGTTATATTTAATTTATCAGATGAAGATAAATCAGAATTAAAATCTGCGTTGAATGATTTTCAACCAACACCCGAAGGATTAGAAAAAATCAAAACAATACCTGTCGTAAAAAAATTCGGCAACGATTGGATCGAAGATATAAAATCTTCCATTGCATCTGATCGAGAAATGCTTGAAAAATGGAAAGCTGTCGCAAAAACAGATAAAGCATATCGCCTTTGGGATTCTGCTAACCAATTATTATCAGAAACTTTGACAGAACGCAATCGTGCTCAAATCCAAGCAGACATGCCTGAATATGAAACATATTTACCAATGTTTGGCGAAGCGGGCGAATCAGTTTTACTTAAATTGCGCACATTTGTATCATCACTTTCATAGAAATCATTCTGTTTTATATATCGTATCCTGCGTATGCGGTGTCCCAATATAAATCATTGTTCCATGTGGTGATAAAATAAAATCTAGTTCTCGTAATCTTTCCCGTAAATTGATTCGTTTTTGTTGTGTATTACATGTATTCGGCACTTCTACGTCATCACAAATTATCAAATCAGAGCGTAAACCGGTAATATTTCCCGATATTCCCTGACAAATAACAGACGGTTCTCGAATTCCGATTGGACGTTTAATAGTAATCTTATGGGACCCCCACTCTTTTTTTACATCAGGCAAAATATCGCTGCACCAGGGATGATTTTCTAAAATATTTTTTATATGCGAAACCATTCGTGATGCTAAACCTGTTTCGGCAGATAAAATCAGTATTCGTGTTTGGGGTTTATAATACAAAACGCACGCAGCAAAAACACCTACTACCGTTGATTTACCTGAATGTCGGAAAGCGTTTAATAATCCCCTGTGTGGTTCATTGTTAAAAACATCTATTAAAAATTTCATTATTTGTTCATGATGTTTTGGCGTTTTAAATCCCAACACTTTATTCCATTCGTACAAAAAAGATAACGCATCTGAAGCATTCATTGTCTTTAAATTATTTATCCGGCTATTTTATCTATGTTTGACAACCAATTTTTAACCAGATTTGGTTTTTTTACTTTTTTTGTTTTTTTGATTTTTTCTAAATTATCTTCTCGTTTTTCATCGTATGGTTTCGAAGTTTCAGAACGCAATCTTTTTAAAACCGCTTCTTCTGATAAACTGTCGCCTTTGTTTCCCGATGCGCCATATTTAGCGCGTTGCTCGGATAAAACTTTTTTTATCAAATTGGTTTTTGTTTCTTCGTCTTGCGCCATTTGTGATAATATTTTTTGCCGTTCTGTTTCTGCTGACTTTTTTGATTCTTTATATTCTAAAACTTTGGTTACATCTGATACTAGTTGTCCCATAAAAAACTCCTTTCATTTTATATTAAATACCAGCCATCTGTCGTTACAGACAATATGGTCGCTGGCAATTGTTCATCACTTGATACAGACCACAAAGGTTGCATGACATCAAAATGAATTCCTAATAAATTTATAGATAAATCACCGGTATACCCGCTGTTGCTTATATCATAATTATCATTTGGTATCACTACACGATTTCCATTTACAAAAACAGTCTTGGTATCTTTCAATCGCAAAGATATTTTATGCGTCCTTATTTTTCGTGGTGGATGATTATTAACAATCATAGGTAACGCCGATACACAATACGAAAAATCGAATGTTGTTGCGTCTTGCAAACAACTTGAATCAAATTTTTCTAGATAACATGTATTTTCACGCTTTACTATTACATAAGTTGAATCGCCTAAAACCGCTACATACTTAAAAGAACCATCTGTTTTATATGTGCCCCATGCTGCAATTTCTGTGTTAGCGTATTTATTCAACACAGCCATATATCCGTCAGACATAACAACATATAAACGATGTTCTGTTGAATTATATGCGATACTGATTGGATTATCCATCATATGTTTCGCATAACAACATAAATCTGTTGCATTATAAGTTTGATTCAATACATCCATATCTAATTCACGAATATCTTTACCTGATTTTGATATGAAAACTGTTGATCCTTCTATTTGCTGTGGTGGTAAATATCTTGTAACAACACTTCCAACTGAAGTATGCTGTTTAATATTTACGTTTGATGGTGTCAAAGGCGTATTTGAAATCGCCCATTCACCAACAGATGTTAATATTTGTAAATTATCACTACTAATAACAGTAGAAATTTGATGATGTTGCGCAGACAACAATGATACAAATATAGCTTCATCGTCTAAACCTGTCCCGACATCAAAATTATTGTATTGGCTTGTCTTGGATAACCAAACGCTGTTCGGCAAAGATGTTGTTCCACCAAAAACAAGTCGGTTTTGATGAAAAGATACAGATATCGGCCAACCGCGTTTATTACTGAAAGAGGCTTCTTTCCAATCTTTTAATGGTTGTGCCGGCAAAGTATACGGAGAATAAGTATATACTGTCGCCACTCGAGAAGTTTGAACAGATTCAACAATCCATTGTTTATTATCCACAAACAATCTGATGCCTACCCAATCTATAGACCACATATCCTGATCTGTTGTAAATGTGGCATGATTATTATCGATACTACTTGTAGTAATTGTAATTGTGATATTTTCTGTATCATTAAACCGCGAAAACGGTATATTTATACTAGAATCTTGGTTTGCATAAAAAGAAAAATTCGTTAATGAAAAATCAGTATCCGTCTTTGTTAGTACCCGCGGTTGATAATCAGGATGCACAAAAAATAAAGAATTGAATCTCTGGGCATATTGTAAATTTTTTAAATCTGTTGTTTCCCATGGTGCTATCAAAGTTTTTATTTTTACATCATTTTGATATACAGATATCGCCTGTCGCGAGATAACCAACAAATACTTTTCTGATTCACTGATTATAAAAGGTACCAGTATTGCATTATTTGACACCGCTTCTATGCTTTTTAATCCATTTCTGCGTTTTAATGCCCCAGATTGTAAAACGTTCATATTTTCAAGTTTAGAAACCCCATGCATATTATTTATTGCATAAAAATCTGGGGCTACTTCACCACAAGAAAAAATATTTTGGGTTTGAAGAAAATTTCCCATGATGAAATCCTTTGGTTAAAATCTTGAATTTATTAAAGAGAATTTATCTATGTTTGATTGATTCGTTGAAGTGGTACTATCTATGAATTTTGCTGATTGGTATTCGGATTCATATAGCGCACTTATCATTCTAAACACGTTTGAATCACCAAGCAATGGTATACAAAATTCAACTGCTAACTTGGTAGCAACCAAAGAAGCAAAATAATTTGGAAAATCTTCGGGTTCGCTCTTTACAATTGCCAATATTTCTATTGTTTCCCCTGATGTATCTATTTTATTACCCATTATCTGTCCTTCGCTTTTCAAAACACGTAAAACATTTTCCGGAATAACAAAATCACCATCAGTATTTCTGATTAAAACTATTTTTTTTGTTGCGAATCGCCATGGAAACATTGCCAACAAAGTATCGACAGTAGAATCAAACAAAGTTCTTGATAATTGTGCAGCAACTGTATCTTCATGCCAGGATTGTATAGGTTTTTCGCCTAATTTCAGCAAAGCCATTGAACATAAATCTATTTTCGTAAACATATTGAAATCCATTTCTTAAAAAACGGGCCGATAAATATCGGCCCGTTATATATAAATAAAAACATTACTATGAAAGCGCGCCTACACTTACAACGCCATCTGCTACTGTGATAACTTTGATAGTAGATCCATTTGAACCGTTAATCAAAATAATATCACCTGTGCTCATCAACGTTTTAACACTTGAGAAATACCCCGAAGTAGTTAATGCAGACAATGTTTCGTTTGCTTTGTAATGCCACAATGTAAATCCGTTTGCATACGCAATTACAGATAAATTTTTATTTTGAAATGCCATATGATATTCCTTTTGGTTATATTTTATGCAGCATCGTCATCGCATTTAATGCGAACAATACCTTCATCGTCGATTAACACAGCGCCTTGGGACATACTGTTGCTGATAAAGTGCGCAGCACGTTCACCATGCCATGTGATATCAGTTTTAACTTCTTGACCACATGCATGACCAATACTTGATGCATGATAAATAAAGCAATCACGATCATCTGTGCTTGCCAATGGCAAAGAATTGCACAAGATCCAATTAACGCCTAACCATCTTCTTGATTCGCAACCGTCAACTAATGGTGTTGCACTGCCAACATAATCAGCAGAAACAAATTCATCCAAAGCCAACAATTCATTCCATTGGTGAACACCAACAACTGCGAATCTACGACCATCATCTGGAACATCATTTTGATTTAATTTTTCCAATGCAGCCATAATCAAGGCTTTTGTTAATCCAGTAGAATAATCACCAACATATTGTGTTGCATTGTTCATAGCAGAAATAATCAGTTCATCTGTCTTGCGACCCAAAGCGTAAGCGCCAGCAGAAGCAACTACACGACGTTCATCAACGTTAGTTTTTAATTCATCCAACGAATCAACCCAATCACCTGCATAGTAATCTTGCAATACACATTCAACTGGTGTGTGATTTAAATTCATCACTGGAACAATACCATGACGAGATTTTGTACTGGCAATACCTTTGCCAACTTTTTGGAAAGTTGTTGAAGCGCCTACAACACCAGATTTGCTGCGAATAGTAGAGCGCAATTTTGTGCCCATTTGCTGATAAGCTAAATGAACATCTGCTTCAAATTGTTTTATAAACACTTGATCTACAGAAAGAGACATATAAAATCCTTTTTGTTTTAATTAAAAAATGCCCGAACGGGCACGACACAATTTTGATTTATGGTTATGCAAAATAATTTGCGCCAAAAAAACAAAACAAAATACTGGTCCACAAAATGGATTGTCCAATAAATAATACAGTGAGACTTTGCAATCGCACTGTAAAATTTATCAAAAAAATCCCCAGAATCTAAAGATTCTGGGGACAATAAAAACCACGCAAAAACGCGTGAAATTCTTATTTTTTCTTTGCTACTTTTTTAACTGCTTTTTTTGCAGCTGGTTTTTTAGCAGGTGCTTTTTTTGCAACTGGTTTTTTTGCAGCTACTTTTTTTGCAGGTGCTTTTTTAGCAACTGGTTTTTTTGCAACTACTTTTTTTGCAACTGGTTTTTTTGCAGGTGCTTTTTTAGCAACTGGTTTTTTTGCTGCTGGTTTTTTAGCAGCTACTTTTTTTGCAGGTGCTTTTTTTGCAGCTGGTTTTGCAGCTGGTTTTTTAGCGCATGCACATTTTTTCTTTAAACCGAACATTTGTCTCTCCTTGATTAAAGTTCTTGGCTAGAACAAAAATTTTTTTGTTCTTGTTTTATATTTTATATGAAATGAAATAAATAGTAAAGAATAAAAATTATTTTGAATATAATTTTTTAAAACCATTTTCTATTTTACGAACATATTCTGGATCTTGATCTCGCCAATATTTTGGATCACGCATCATATCACGCAACATATCGTCAGTTAAATTTTCTGTTGCATTTTTATCTGTTAAAACTGTTGGTTCAAAAGATTGCATCATCTTGTATATGCCTTGAATTCCCTGGGGTGTAGAACACAATTCATCGAAAGCATCTGCGGGTAAAAACTTTTCACCGAACGCATTTATTTCACGCATTGCATCATTCATTTTTTGTGTTGAACCAAAAAAATTTTTTAATTCATTTATTGCATTATTTTGATTTTGTAATTCAAATAAATTTTTTAATGTCGGTTGTAAAAATTCTTCAGCAATAGAATAAATTTTTTCAACTTGTTTTGAAGTTAAACCAATTTCATGAAATTTTTCACGCACCGATTCGTTATCAAACAAATCATTTTTTGGATATTCGTTTGCTGTATCAGGCACACCAATTGCATGATTAAATTTTTGTTTTGCATTTTCATCGTCATCATCTTTTGGCAACGATATCATACTGCTCATCTTTTTTTCGAGTTCACAATATGATTTAACCAGCGCAGATGTATTTAATTCGCCATTATCATCTAAAAACTTTTCTGGGATTTGTTCCATTATTTCTTTCCTTTGGTTGAAGATTCTTGTTTAAGAAAATAAATGCCGGATAATGTAAATATTGTTTGAAGCATTGTAAAAATATCTTCATCACCTATTAAATAAGCCCCGACTGCAGACAAAATACCTATACCAGACACAATATATGTTTTTTTACCTTTTAAATAACCACCATGTATAAATTTGTTCATTAAAAAATCCTTTGATTTATAAATAAAACAATATATCTGAATATTCCGCAATATAACCACGCGACATCGCCCAATCTGGAATGATGTCTGTATGATGAAATTTTGTTGCACCAAAAACATAGTCTCGTAAATTACCATGCAACATTGTTTGAACAACTCTTAAACACATTTGGAATTTTTTATCGGATGCTGGCACAGAAAGATTTTTATATCGTTTTGATTTTTTGTTTAATGCGTCGAAAGTGTCAGTGTCTTTTGCAATATCATCGAAAGATTTATTATATTTAATATGAATATTATAAATCATAGATGCAAACGCTTCGACCACAGCCAACGATTCAGCATTTGTTTCTGCATATACTATGCGTGCCAGTTTATATTGAATGATTTTTGAATCATCAACATTTGTAATTAAATTTAAATGCATGGTTAAATCCGTTTTGTATAAAAAAAGCCGCACAAAAACTGTGCGGGATAAAAACAAGGGTAAAAAAAATCCGCTAAAACGCGGACAGACTTCTTACTCTTGATGCATACTATAATATCACAAATTGCATTAAAAGTCAAGAATATTTAAATACTGATTTCATCGGCATAGGTTAACATATATTTACTGTCGCATCTTAAAACCAACGCACCATCTTCATTTAAACCAATTAATTCAGCGACTTTTCCATGATATTGAATTGTTTTATTTATTGCCGCAGCCAATTCAGTCCAACGTTCACGAACGATTGAAAAATCGGCACAGCGCCATTTATCTATTTTTTTCATCAACACAGCCAACACATCATTAACAGAAACTTTTGCATATTCAATCATCTTGGTTGTTTTGTATTCTTTGACAGTTGGACAAGTTTCAACATTTATACCGATACCAATGATCACAAAATTTTGAGAATATTCTATTAAAATACCGCTTATCTTTTTTCCATTTATTAAAATATCATTTGGCCATTTGATTTGTGGTGTTATACCAAAAGCAATCATAGTTTCAGCAACCGCAACAGCAATAGAATAAGATAATTTTGGGTCGCGTTCACCTGTTTTGAATATGAAAGAAGCGTATAAATTACCATGATGAGAAACCCATGTGCGTTTATAACGACCGCGCCCTGCACTTTGCGCCAAAGCAGTCACAACAGTTTTATTGGTGGCTTCGCCATGGGCGATTAAATCATGAGCATAATCTTGAGTACTTGGGATTTTATCTAAAGATATTAATTTATATGCGTCCAATCTTATATTTCCCGTCTATGTTTTGTATGATATCACATCCATATGTTTTTCGCAATTGATAAACAGCATTTTCCACTGCATGCGTTTTTACATTTGGCAGAACACCAATCATATCTTTTAATTCACGCATTGTAATATTTGGATTTTTATAAAGAAAAACTATGATTTTATGCTGCAATGAAGGCAAAACAACATCACTTCCGAAAACATCATTTATAATGTCTTTGTTTTCAAAAGCCGCCAAAATGGCAGTTTGCAATTTCGGAACTGAAATAGGTGCTTTGATTTTAATATCATCGAACACGACATCTGCGACATTTGGCGAATCGACCATATCTGCACCCAAATCAGTCAGAATACGATACCAACATTCATCCGAAGCAAAGATTTTTATATTTTCCAACATACCCACACAATAGCCGATTTCAGCGCATTGTGCAAGATTTTATTATATACTAGATAGTATGCGAATTGGACGGGATAAATTTAGTAAAATCTTCGAGATTTGCACCAGTAGACGCTAATATTTTTGAAATACTGTTGGTTGACGGCCATCTGGGTTGACCTTGTTTAGACCAACGTTTGCTTTTATTAAATGTTGTTGGGTCCAGACCGCTACACTTTGCAAGTCCCGAACAAGACATATTGTGTTCCATAGCAAATTTTTCTATTGCCGACCAAACATCATCATGTGTCATAGTATTTTTCTCCTGTAACTGCATCAGTTTCCCAATTCAACATCCATATATTACGGCTTTTTCAAGCAAATTTTCATTTGTTTGTTTTCCTAGGTAAAAAGGCAGAAAAATATACAAAAAAATTTTTTTGACAAAAATACTTGACAAATCGTATTTTATGTATTACATTTCGATTCGTCAAAGGATGAATAATCGTTTGACTATATCGGGCCCAGAGTTTTCAGACTCCCTCCTACATTCTCTCTCCTCTGGACTTTGGGCCCAAACACGAGTTTCGGGATGCCCATTTCTTTTTCTCCTTTCCTTCCTTTCAGGGCATCCAGAAAAACACCACCCAAACGGGTGGTGTTTCTTTTTGAAACAGGACAATTACATCCGCAACAAATATTTTTTCACGAACCAGCCTGAATTCAACTGAATTGCCAAATTTAAAAAATATTTTTTAAAATTGAAACAATTCGCCCATCTGGTCCAACCAAACAAAGACGCCATCTGTCCGATTGAAAGTTCATTAAAATCTTTGTGTTGAATTATGTTTATAATTCTGTTTTTCAATCTTTTTGCTGTTTTTTTTCGCATTAAAATAAAACCATTGAAATGCCGATAACCTATGAAAGGGATTCCATCCAAAGTTCTTTTCAAATCAGCCTTTGATAAAATCATACTTAAATTTTGTTCAAGAAAGTTTTTAATTTTACTTTTCATGGAATGCAGTTGTTTTTTATCATTGCTGTACAAACAGAAATCATCGCAATATCGAATATAATCACGACAATGTAAATCATGTTTTACAAATTGATCAAGTTCATTTAAATAAACATTTCCCATCCACTGCGAAGTAAGATTACCAATAGGCAAATTAGTATTTCCCCCCACAGAATCTATTATTTCAGATAACACACGCATTATGCGTCTGTCATGAATTTTACGTTTTACGATATTTTTCATAATTTCATGGTTAATAGATGGGAAAAATTTCCGTATATCACATTGTAAAACATATTTATTGCGCCGTATGAAGTGCATAGTTTTTTGTGATGCCCCCAAAAGTCCACGTCCAGGGATACAAGCATAAGAATCTTTGATGAAAGATTTTTGCCAAATTGGCCCCAAAACATTTATCAAAGCATGATGGACAATATGGTCGGGATACAATGGCAATTTATAAATTATGCGTTGTTTTGGTTCATAAATTTTGAAAGTTTTATAACATGAAGTTTTATATTTACCGGTTTTAAGACTATTTCTTAATTTTTCTATAAATTCATCTTTGTGTGCCAGAAAATGTTTAACAGATTTCTTTGATTTTTTGCTTTTAATAGCCTTTTTTACAGCTAATTCGAAATTTTCTTTTGAAATGAATTTGTCCCACAAATTTTTATAAGTTTTCATTTTTATTCTTCTTTTGTTTTCTTGAAACATCACCACAAAAAGAACACTTTAAGAAAAACTGTAATATCTTTGTACATGAACAACGGTTCCAACGAAAGGTATTTGGTTTGAAAATTCTTTTACCTGTTTAGTTAAAACACTGCTGCCTGTAAACAAAACACAAACTTCGCCATCCAATAAGAATTGTAATTGCAAACATTCTGTGCCGTCTTTTTGTTTTGAACGTCTTATTCTGTAATCGATAACTTTGATTTCGCGGTTAACAATTTCATCAAGACGCTTTTTATTCCCAGGCATAGGCGTTTGATCTTTTGCAAAAACCGAAAATTTTGGACATTCTGTATTTTTTATTTTTTCAATTTCATCAAATGTCATTTTTCTCTCTTTTTTTTTGTATATTGGATATCCCGGACGTTCGCCACGATACAGAACAAACTACTAGTCCAGATATCCCCTGCGTATTGTGTTTGATCCAAAGAAAAATAATTTTCCCGGACAGGTTACATCGTCCCACCTTTGATGTGAAAAGGTCTTGTCCAAACAGATATCGTTGTCGTCGATACCTGAAAAGTGCCAATGCACTTTGTCCTGCAGGTTAGCCAAACTTTGATCCCTTTGATCTCTGTTGTACCTTTCCAAAGGAGCGACCGACCCGAAAAGCCCGACGCGCATAGCTTCGTTGTTCCGGGCGTTGTTGCCACAGTTGTTCGTGCAATTCGAAGCGCACGAGGCGGCGGACCCGTTGTCGTTGTTGAACACCCAAAGCGACGCCACGGGAAAAACCCCACGCCACACAACAGCCATCGCACAACCGATTACGACGATGCAACCCAGTTCCGTATGGCGGAACCATTCCCAAAAGATTCATGGTGAAATCTTTTGATGATGTATTCTTGTGTTCAAACACATCATTAAAAGATGGTTCTCTCCCCCCCCGTGTGTGTGGGGGGGGAACCTATTGACCTTCTTTTATAAAGCAAAGGTTTTTCAGGCCGAAACAAAGAAGGTCAATTTCGGCCTGTCCCGCTTTACTGCGGGACAGGCGATGTGGGGATTCTCCCCACACCCCTGTTTGCGGCATATCGTGTTTCACACGATATGCAAACCGTTCTGCCGTGCCGCGTGTATTCGCCCCGTTTCGTTCACATCATTGTGCGACCGACCCGAAAAGCCCGACGCGCATAGCTTCGACGTACCGGGCGTAGTAGCCACAGTAGTACGTGCAACTCGAAGCGCACGAGGCGGCGGACCCGTAGTCGCCGTTGAACACCCAAAGCGACGCCACGGGATGAGTCATTTTACACCAACAATAACGTCCATATTTTTCACTGCCCTGAACAAGGTTGGTTTCCCCGTTGTTCGTATCAGTCAACTGCGATTCGTAATACCCCATCGATTTACCCTGGCCCGTATTTAAACACGCAGAAATACCGTATATCATGCCGTATGGAAACGTCGCATTCCAAAGCCCTGCTGTCGCATCGTATGTCCCCCCAGCAGTCCCGGCAACCGTTGGATCCAATACCACCACCACAGAATTATCAACCGCACACATCGTCGTCGCAAATGACGGTATCGTTATCATCATCATCAATGCTGTTATAATCCGTTTCATCTTTTCTTTCCTTTTGTTTTGCTTCTTCCCCGTCCGCTTCTGATTCTTCCCTTGGGGGGAATACTCGCGCAGCAAGAGAGGATAGAATCCCCTTTTACCACACCGATTCATACATCGCAGACCGGAACGTTGTATTCGTTTTAACCGCTGTCATACAATCGTTCGTGCAATTCGATGCACATGTTGCTGCATCCGTATAGGTATCTAAAAACATCCAATATGATGTTATCCCTGTTTCTGTTCCATACGAATATACGGGTTCCATTTTGCACCAACAATATTTGCCTTGGTCTACGGATGATGTGTATAAATTCGTTTGTGGGGTTGCGTATGTCCCGCTTATTCCATTACATGCTGCTATGCCTGTTACGCGTTTCGTTGTATTATTTCCATAATCAAAATCAACATACCATATTTTGCCATTGTTCGATGATGTCCCAGTCGTCCCGGCAATATTCTTTTTCAATATGCCAACATAAGTGTTGTTTTTCGCACACACCGTAACAGCATTTGCAATATCAATTCCAAATAAACATACAAAAAATAATATTAAAAATTTTTTCATGTTCCTTTCCTTTCACTCTGTTAACAGTTGCCACCCTGTAAACGAATATCCTGAACGCGACGGCGGTGTTTGTGGCAAAACTATGTTTCCTTCGTAAAGACATGTGTTTGTCATCATAGTGTTTTCGCCGTCCGACCATGTCAAAGACACTGTTGGTGTTGGCAAATCAACACATGTATCACCCGGATTATTATCACAGCGCGTCGTTCGCGTGTATTTCGCATATGGTGATGTACAATTGCCGTTCGTCAATTCACCAAATGTATTCGTATTTACTGCGACATCGTAATATCCATTTATACAATCACCCGCAACATACGATACGCAACTTCCCCCCGACAGATACCCATTCGTACATAAATTAACCACATTCCCCATCAAAAATCCGTTATATACAGGGTCAAAATCATCCGGCAGCACAATTAACGAATATCCACCAATTTGACATATACCATCACCAGGCGCCGTAAATGTGGATTCTGTAATGCCAATATTATATGTGCCGTTCATACATGATCCCTGAGTAAACGATGTACAACTGCCACCGGTCAAATATCCGTCATCACACAAAGTGTGTGTCCCACCCATTACAAAACCATTATATATCGGTTCAAAATCATCCGGAATTTCAATTAATGTATATCCACCAAATTGACATACACCACCAACGGGTGAAACAAATGTAGAATCTATGACATTTGATGCAACGCTGTAACCATTTTGACATGTTGCAGACGCAAAAGCATCCATTGCAAATAATTGCAATATAAATAATCTAAAAAATAATCTATACCTACTCATTACTCCCCCACAAAACAACCACCGTAAATCGTTATGGTGGTTGGAGGTCAGTAGCTATAAAAACAGATATAGTGTGCTTATTCTATCTTTCGATATTATTCAGCATCCCTCCAACCAATATGTTGGAGGCATTTTTCGTCTGCTCTGCGACGCTGTTTTCCAATCAGGGCTACTGCACCCAGGCACAAGAACCCCTTGTGCTTAAGTCCAGTGTAGTAAAAAAACGATAATACTGTCAACGGCTTTTTTCGACACGAACATATTCTCAAAAGCCGATTTTTACATGAAATTCATTGGGTTGACGTCTATTTTAACACGAACATTCGTTGGCGTTTTTATTTTGTTTAACCAATCACGAACTATCGGTTGTAAATTTGCATTCGCATCACCTGATACCAAAAATCTCATACGGTACCAATTACGAATTTGATATATTTGTGCCGCAATTGGACCCATTATCTTGCCACCGTTCAATTGTGGCGCAACCCGTTTTAAATCATCACAATATTTTTTAAGCGTTGTTTCTTTGCTGGCTTCGACAATTATCGCAACCAATTGTCCAAACGGTGGCATTTTTGCAGCGCGTCTTGATTCCATGTCAACCCCCATAAATTCATCCCTGTCGCCCGCACAAATCGCACGAATAACCGGATGTTCAGGGTTATATGTTTGTAATAATACGCGTCCTGGAAATTCACCACGACCCGCACGTCCGGCAACCTGGAATAATTGTTGGAAAGTATGTTCGCCAGAACGAAAATCAGTCCCAAACAGTCCCATATCCGCATCAACAACACCAACAAGTGTTAAATTTGGAAAATGATGTCCTTTGGCCAGAATCTGGGTCCCAATCACAATATCTATTTCGCCATTTTCCATTTCGTGAACCAATCTTTCCAATGCTTCGCGCGAAATCATTGTATCAGACGATACAATGGCTGTTTTTGCGTTTGGAAATTTAACCGAAATTTCTTCTTCTATTTTCTCTAACCCTGCCCCACGCATAGAAACATCCGAACCACATTTTGGACATTTTTTGGGCATCGCAACAGTTTTTCCACACATGTGGCACACCATTTTATTCAGATGTTTATGATAATTCATGGACATTGAACATTCAGGACATTCACACACCCAACCGCATTTTTTACACTGAACAATTGGTGCAAAACCACGACGATTTATAAACAACATAACCTGTTTATGTTCATCCAAAGTATTGCGTATTTCTTCGCATAATTCAGCCGATAAATTACCACTTTTTTCTTCGTCATTTATTTTGTAAATTTCTGGACGCGATGTACGCATATCTATGGTTTCAATTTTTGGCAATGTCGCCCCACCAAAACGCGATGTCAGACGAATGCGTTTATATTTCCCCAGCGCAACATTATGCAAAGTTTCAATAGACGGGGTCGCACTGGCCAATATAATTGGGAACCCTGAAATTTTACCCCGCAACACAGCCATATCGCGCGCATGGTAATTTCCCATATCTTCTTGTTTATACGATGGGTCATGTTCTTCATCAACAATAATCAACCCCAGATTTTGCCATGGTAAAAACAAAGCACTGCGTGTTCCAACAACAACCCTTATGTCGCCACGCGCAACACCCTGCCAGATATTGCGACGACGCGCAGATGTTAAATTGCTGTGCCACACCACAGGCGGATTTCCAAATCTTTGTTTAAACCGATCCATAAATTGTGCTGTTAATGCGATTTCAGGCATCATCAACAAAACTGATTTCCCATTGTTATACGCGTTTAACAGCGCATCAAAATAAACCTGAGTTTTACCAGACCCTGTTATACCATCCAACAAATGCACGCTAAATTCATTTTTATCTACGGCCGTTTTTAATATATCTGCAGCCGCCCTTTGTTCATCGTTTAAAACAACATTTTTCGTATCAAAATATTTATATATAAAATCAGTGTTTGTTTTTTCGCGAACAACAGATTCAACCAATACACCACTTTTTATCATTCCGCGGACAACAGCGTTCCCAACATGCGCGATATTTACAATATCGTTTATTGACATTGCGTCATTATCATTAGACTGAAATGCATCAAATACAGCCTGACGCGCATCTGTCATTTTAATTTTCGAATCAAAATTAACCCGATATAACTGTTCCGTCTTTGGTGGTAAAAACGCATCAGGCACATTTAATATCAGCCGCAAAACTGCGCCCGGCGTCATCAGCGTCCATTGCGACATTTTATAAATCCAATCTATATCAGCACGTGATAGATGCCCGATATTACAAACTTCTATGATTGGTTTAATTTTTGAAATATCTAAATTGCCATCGCCACTTCCAACAATAACACCAATATATTGGCGATTCATCACAGTCACACGAACAAAATCTCCGGTATCAGCGTTGGCTGTTAAACGATAGTCATAACCAGTATTTATGACATTTGGAATTAAAACTTTTACGATATCGCCATCTTTGAACATATGTATAAAATACTTGTTTTTTTTTGTTTTTTCAATAATCATTTACATCAAACAAAGGAAAAATTTTATGTGGAAAACGTTTTTTGATTTTTGTTATTTTTGGTCATATTTTATTCTAAATAAAAAATGGCGCGACAACTATCGTGTGAACGTGTTGTTCGATTATCGCCATAAATTAAAGGTTTTATGTGAATCGTGCCCTGATATGAAAATCAAAAGTGTCCGCATGATTAAAGGCGGTTGGAACATTGGTTTCATAATTAACAATAAATACGTCTTCAAAATCAGAAAAAAATTTGATGAAACGCGCGTTCCAAAAATTATCAAAGAAAAACGCATGACTGACGCTTTCCAAGACATCGTTCCATTATCTATACCAAAAATAGAAATTGTTAAATCTGGGGGTTATACTTTCTATAGATATAATTTCATTCCCGGCCATAATATGAATGCCTTTTCCCTGCACACCATTATGAGACACCGCGATGTTTGGGCAAAACAATTGGCAGAATTTATTTTTGCTATGCATCATTCAAACCCGGTTGGTATTGACGATTTAAAAACAGACCGCCAAGGCGATGGCTGGCACCATAATGACATTTGCAATAATACTGTCGTCGATACAAAAACTATGAAAATCAGCGGTATTATCGATTGGGAATATTCAGGATGGAATTTTCTTGAAACAGAATTTATGAATTGTACTTTGTTTTCAAGTAAATTAAGAAAATCTGGTATAGATCAGCTGATTCGTGCCGAATATAAAAAATTAGAAGAAGCACACAAATAAAAACTTGACAATTTTATTTTTTGTATTATATTGTCATCAAACAACAAAAAGGATGGCAATATGGCATTATCTGAAAAATTGAAAAAAATGCATGCCCAACAGGTTGCTTTTGCAGAGCAACAATTTGAAGCATACAAAGATTGGATCGTCAACGAATTCGTCAATGAATTTGGCGGTTCTTATCAAACTGCCGAAGGAATGAAAGATGTTTGGCGCAAAACATTTGAATACGCACCAGAATGCGAAAGTTTCTTGGAATTCAAAACCAGAATATTTATTCGTATGTTGCCAGACCAAGAAAACATCACAAATACTCCTGTTTTCTTGAAAAACTTTATTCGCTTGGTAGCTGATTATTTGTCTGTATATGTATCACGTAAAAACTCTGATATAAAACACAATGACTGTGCAAACGAATTGTTTGACAGATTATACAGAGCATATGCAAACAGAGTTGTTAAAAATTATAACAAACAAAAAAATCTTGAATGGGGTCTGCAACAAAAAGCCAAACGCGAAGCACAAGAAGCAAAACAACAATCTTTAACACCTGTGCACGAAGGCAAAAGAAAACGTATTCGTCCTGTACGTTTTACATTTAAAGAAGAACAACTTGATAAAATCAAAGAACAAAATGTTCGCGCAAGAATACGTTTAAAAAAACAAGAAATTGCTGAATTGAAAATATCTATCAGTGCATTAAGAGAACAATAATTATTTCAACATGCTAATTACACGTTCCAAATCGTCAAGATTTGGGACGTTTTTTATTTCCAAATCAGCATTGTATTGTCCACGGAACCAAGTGCGTTGACGTTTTGCATACTGATTCGTTTTTGTAATCCAATTTTGAATTGCGTTTTCTTTTGATATTTCACCACGCAACATTTTACAAATCTGCATTGCTCCAATAGCGCGCGTTTCATCCATATTGTTATCTATAATATATTTTGCTTCGTGTAACGCGCCACCATTTATCATGTTTGGAATACGTTTTGCGATTCGGTCTAATAATATTTCGCGTTCTGGTAAAACCAATATCTTAAAAGCCCCGGGAATCAGCGCACCAACACGTGGCATTTTTTGCCATTGCGATAAATGCGTCCCTGTTTCAAGAAAAACTTCCAAGGCACGTGCAGTGCGTTGCGGATCGGTTTTATCAAAATCTTTTGGTAACATTTTGCGCACAGCGTCCATATCATTTTTTACCATATCGCGCGCGCGTTGACGGACATCATCACTAACATTTGGAATAGACGAAATACCATTTAACAAAACATTTATGTAATATCCGGTTCCGCCAACAAAGATTGGTGTTTTGCCCATTGCGATAATTTCATCCAATGTTTTTTTTGCTAAATTTAAATAGTCAGCAACACTGATATGTTCATTTAACGAAAGAATTGAAAACAATCTGTATGGGACACCATCTATGTTATCAAAATTACCCGCGATACCAGCAAAAGGCGAAGCAGATATATTTTCAATACCACGATATATTTGAACACTATCGCAATTTATAATTGCACCATTTATTTTGCGCGCTAAACAATGTGCAAAATCAGATTTGCCCGATGCGGTTGGCCCAGTAATAACAATTGCGCGCTCTTTCATGATTTTCATTATAGAAACGACTTTATATATTTGCAAGAAAACAACAGCAAAAAAATCAAATTGTGATATTTGTCCGGACATGATAAAATAAGCATGATATGAAACGAAAGGATGAAAGATGAAAAAAGTTCGCGTTGCTATAAATGGTTTTGGACGTATTGGCCGTCTGGTTTTGCGTGCCGCATTGGAATCGGGCCGCAAAGATATTGAATTTGTCGCTATTAACGATTTGGCACCAATTGAACAAAATGCGTTTTTGCTTGAATATGATTCAGTGCATGGCAAATTAGATATGCCGGTCAAAATGCAAAAAGATTATATTATAGTTGGCAAACAAAAAATTAAATGTATTTCTGAACGCGATCCTTCTAAATATCCATGGAAAAAATTAAATATTGATGTTGTTATGGAATGTACCGGTTTGTTTACTGCTGCCGACAAAGCACGCGTTCATATAGACGCCGGTGCAAAACGCGTTTTGGTTTCAGCACCGTCCGCTGGCGCTGATAAAACAATAGTATTCGGTGTAAACGACAATAAATTAACCAAGAAAGATATTATTGTTTCCAACGCATCTTGCACAACAAATTGTTTAGCGCCTGTATTAAATGTTTTGGATAAAAAATTCGGTATTGAAAACGGTTGGATGACCACAGTTCACGCATACACCGGCGATCAACAATTATTAGATAAAACACACAAAGATTTGCGTCGTGCACGCGCTGCGGCACTTTCTATGATTCCGACCAGCACCGGCGCAGCAAAAGCAATTGGTTTGGTGTTACCAAAACTCGCTGGCAAAATGGATGGTATTGCAATACGTGTTCCCACACCCGATGTATCAGTTATCGAATTGATATTGAATATGAAAAAAAAATTAACGGCAGAAAAAGTTAACGAAGTTATGTTTGCATCACAATCGTCAATACTTGGGTTTAACGATAAACCATTGGTATCGATTGATTTCACAAATGATAAACACAGTTCTATATTCGATGCAACACAAACACGCGTTATCGACGGCAATGTTTTACATGTGACCGCATGGTATGATAACGAATGGGGCTTTTCAAACCGAATGTGTGATACCGCCGTTGCAATCGGACAATTGATTTAAAAAAACCGTCCAATCGGACGGTTTTTTTACATTTTTTTAAATATCAATGAAGTGTTTATTCCACCAAATGCGAAATTGTTATTCATTACATAATTGGTTTCGATTTCACGTCCCGTGCCCATTATGTAATCTAATTTTCCGCATTCTGGATCTGGATTAACCAAATTCAATGTTGGTGCAAACCAACCATTATTCATCATTTTAATTGCCCAAATCGATTCCAATGCACCACACGCACCCAGTGTGTGTCCAACATAGCCTTTTTGTGTGCTGCAAGGTGTGTTATTGCCAAACACGCTTTCCGTTGCCAATGATTCCGCTATATCGCCATGTTTTGTTCCGGTTCCATGCATATCAATATAACCAATATTTTCAGGTTTTAAATCTGCACATTGTAATGATAAACGCATACACCCGGCCATTGTATCTTTGTTTGGTTGTGTTATGTGTGTGCCGTCTGTATTTGTTCCAAAACCAACAATTTCAGCATATATTCGCGCACCACGTTTAACAGCATGTTCATATTCTTCTAATATCAAAGTTGCCGCGCCTTCACCGATAACCAGACCATCACGCGCCACATCAAACGGCGATGGTGTTTTATCAGGCGTATCGTTTTTCACACTGGTCGCATACAATGTATCAAATACAGCAACCTGGGTTGGATCTAATTCTTCGGCACCACCTGCAATCATAACATCTTGGGCGCCTGATTTAATTGCTTCATATGCATAACCTATGGATAAACTGCCCGATGTACACGCTGTTCCACTTGGTATCAAACGCCCTGTCGTTTTGAAATATAATGAAATATTAACAGCCGTCGTTTGTGGCATAATTTTTATATACGATGATGAATTTATCGGGCCAACTTCGTGTGTTTGAACCATCGAATAAAAATCAAGAACCGGCCCCGCAGAACCAAACGAAGAACCATATGCAACGCCACAACGACCCGAAGTTATAATTTCATCATTTAATAACCCTGCATCCGTTAATGCTTGTTCCGATGCATAAACTGCCATCACAGAAACAGGTCCCATCGTGCGTAAAACTTTGCGTGTATAATGTTCCGGTATTGTAAAATCGTTTACTGGTGCAACCATATGTGCGTTTAACCCTTTGATTTCTTTCAAATCGTCACGCACAACAACTGCGTTTTTATAAGTGTGCAAACGTTTATACGAACTTTCCACATCGCACCCCAGTGCGCTGACCAATCCCATTCCTGTAATAACAACGCGTTTCATTAAATCATCCCCCCATTTACTGATATGACCTGACGTGTGATGTATGCAGCGTCATCACTTAAAAGATACGCAACCAAAGATGCGATTTCTTTCGGTTGTCCCATACGACGCATAGGTATCATTTTTTGAATTTCTTCAATTGGTAATTGTGCTGTCATATCTGTTTCAATTACGCCCGGCGCAATTGCATTTACTGTGATATTGCGTTTTGCTAATTCAACAGCCAAAGATTTCACAGCACCAATTATACCCGCTTTGGATGCGGCATAATTAACCTGGCCCCTGTTTCCCATTACACCCGATATAGACGACATCGCAATAATACGACCCGGTCTGCGTGCCGAAATCATAGGCATAACACATGGGTGCAACACATTATAAAGACCATCTAAATTAGTATGTAAAACTTTGTCCCACGCATCGCCGTCCATAACCGGAAAAGGATTATCATCATTTATCCCCGCATTACAAATAACACCATAATATGCACCATGTTCATTTATATCTTCTGATAAAACTTTTTCTGTTTGTTCGCGATTTGAAATATCAAAAGATAAAATACGTGCATTGGCCCCTAAATCTTTGACTTCACTTAAAGTTTTTTCAACCGCTGCTTTGTTGGAATTGTAATGCAAAACTAAATCATACCCCAGCGGTGCCAGATAAAGCGCTATTGCACGACCTATACCACGAGAAGCCCCAGTAATCAAAACAGTTTTATTCATTTGTTTCCCCCATAAAATCGTTTATGTCGTCTGGTCGAAAAGCATTAAGATTTGCGTTCGCAACCAAATTGTTTTTTGAATCGTATATATGACATTCAAAAGATGCTATGTTATTATCACAAAACATAGATTTCACATGTACATAATAACTTTCATCTTTATTGAATACAGGTATCATTACATGTAAATCACGTGAACCCATAATAAATCCAGCAACCGCTTTTGTAGAACCTGTTAAATGAATGTCTTGTGCACCAATATAACACGCGATAGATTGTGCCATATATTCAAGCGCCACCGCCCCAGGCACACCATTTATATTTTTTTGAAATAATAAATCAGTATCTTTAACATCAATTCGTGTTACCATTTTTTGTTCATCAAAATCAACGCTTTCTATCGCACTAATAAATGCCATCGGCGCTTTCTGTGGTAATAAATCAATTGGATTTAAATTCATTTTATTTTCCTATAATTAAACTGGCATTGCTGCCACCAAAAGCGAATGCATTACATAATATATGATTTATTTCAACTGTATCGCCAATTTTTGCTAATCTTATTTTTGCACAATCATCACCAAATTCACCATCAAATACATGTGGTATAATAAAGTTATGCTTTAACATCAGCCACGATAAACCCATGCTAACAGCACCCGCAGCACCCAACGTGTGCCCGGTCAAAGGTTTGGTTGATGCACACAAAACATTTTCACCAAACAGCGTATTTATCGCTAAAGATTCCATTGCATCATTTGCGATTGTACCAGTACCATGCATATTTATAAAATCTATATCATCTGGTTTTAATCCAGCGTCTTTCAGCGCCATATTCATAGATGCAATTGCACCGGCGCCCGTTGGATCAGGACTTGTTAAATGATATGCATCAGACGTTTCACCAATACCCAATAATTTAATTCCACAACACCCACGTTCCAATATGAACAAAGCCGCGCCTTCACCCAGGTTTATCCCGTCTCTATTTTTTGACATAGGGTTTGTGTGTTTTTTACTCAAAGCACTTAACGCGTTAAAACCATTCAAAGCGAAATCGCATCTGCCGTCAACACCACCAACCAACACTGCATCACAAATACCGTTTTCAATCAATCTGCGTGCGCTTTCAAAAACCTTTAAACTGGACGAACAAGCGGTTGAAATTGTAAATGCAGGACCATTAAAACCAGTTTGTTTTTTAATATATTCCGCAGGTGTTCCAAGCTCAAGTTCATTTAAAACACTTTTTTCTATTTCAATATTATTTTGAAAGGCGTGTTCTATGTGTTTTTGCGCTTCATGCACACCAGTATTTGATGAACCAACAATAATACCTATACAATTTATATCATAATTTTGTTTTAATAATTCAATGTCGCCCATTATTTGCTTTAACGCGGCATCTATCAAATCATACATACGCAAATCGTGCACTTGTTCAACTGGCGCTGTTCCAAAAGGAACTTTTTCATCCCCGACAATAACATTTCCTGAAAACATAGCGCGTGTATCACCACTGCGTGCGTTCTGTATAATATCGTTGTGATTGTCCCCCAGCGCACACACGAAGCCAAGATTTTTTAATACATATTCCATTTCAAATCCAACTTGCAAAATAGGAATCTTTTTATATAATGACACAGTATTGTATAAAAAAATCGATTTTTCAAGTATGAACAAAACCTTATATATTGATAATTTTGAATTTTGGATGGAAAATGATACGGAAAAACTTCCTGACGTTTCATTTATACCATCAATGTTGCGACGCCGCATGAGCGCACTTGAAAAAGTCGCAATTGGATTGGCAAATAAAATTGCACCAGAAACACCAGATTATAAACTGGTTTTTGCATCACGTTTTGGCGAATGGGAACAAACCATAAAACTTATCCGTCAATTTTATGACGACAAAGAAATGTCGCCTGCAGGATTCAGTAATTCTGTTCATAATGCCGCAATGGGACATTTTTCATTGTTAACACATAATAAAAATTCATACACTTCTGTTGCAGCAGGCGAAAAAACAATAGAAAATGCCCTACTTGATGCAATACTGACAGATAAACCTGTATTATTTATATATGGTGAAGAACACACCCCAACCGAATACGAACACATGTTAGAAAAGCCCGGTTTATCACATGGTTGTGCAATTTTGATTAAAGGAAACGGACAAAAAAAATATGAATTAACAACTAATAATGAAGATTTACCGCCACTTTCTTTTGAAGAATTAAAAAACGCCCTACAAACCGGTTCAAATATCACAACATCTAATTGGATATTATCAAAAAAATAATGAAAAAAATTATCAGATCTTTTTTAAGTGGTTTTTGTTTTTCCGTTTTTGGAATAGGCGGTCTTGTTGCAGGAACATTCATCGTGCCTTTCCCATTATTATTGTGCAACAAACGCAATCAAAGATGCATCTTATCTGGCACTATCCACTATTTGTGGAAATTGTTTGTATGGTTAATGTGTGCTTTGAAATTGATTGATGTAAAAATACAAAATAAAAAAAAATTAAAGCAATTACGCGGTAATATAATCGTTGCAAATCACCCATCTTTGATAGATGTTGTAATATTGGTTTCGAAAATACCTCGTTCAATATGTGTGGTAAAAGGAAGCTTATTTCAAAATGTCTTTATAAAATTTTTAATTCGCCATGTTTATCTTTCTAATTCTATGACGCCTGACGAATTTATGAATCAAGCCACCGATTGTTTAACAAACGGCTATAACATCATAATTTTCCCAGAAGGTACCCGTACAGTAAAAAACAAACCAATTCATCTGCATCGCGGTTTTGCCTATTTACACTTGTATTCAAAACACGATATTCAACCACTTCATATAACAAATACCCCACATATCCTGGGCAAAGGCAGCAAATGGTACAATGTCGGGGACAAAACCTCTGTTTATAAAATAAAAATGTTGCCAACTATACGTTTTAAAGCGAAAAAATCCAACAGCATTCGTCAAAATGCTGTTTCTGTCACAAAACAAACAAAAAAAGCCCTGTTCATCGCATAGAAAAACTTGACAACTAGGGATTCTTTGCTAGCATTTGTCAAGATTTAGATTTAAGGATACCCCATGAAAAAAGAAACGCTTGAACAAGAAATCAAAGAAATTATTATTTCCGCGCTAGATTTAGAAGATGTAACCGTTGCAGACATCGATTCAAAGGCTCCTCTGTTTAACGAAGGACTGGGACTTGATTCTATTGATGCTTTGGAATTAGGTATGGCGTTAAAGAAAAAATACGATGTTAGTTTTAAATCAGATAAAGAAGAAAACAAAGAATTTTTTAAATCTGTAGAAAATTTAGCAAAATATATTGCAGAATCTAAAAACATCACATTGGAGTAAGAACATGCACACAAAAGAAGAAATTTTTAATACTATCAAAGAAATTTTAGTCAAAGATTTTGATTGCGATGAATCTAAAATTAAAAACGAATCCAAATTAGTGGAAGATTTAGATTTAGACAGCATTGATGCAGTTGATTTGGTTGTAAAATTACAAACCATCATAAATCAAAAAGTAGACCCTGAAGATTTTAAACAAATCCGCACAATACAGGATGTTGTCGATGCAGTTGAAAAAATTGTTAACGGTAACCACTAAAATATTTTTGGGGTGTTTTATCGTTGCATACCCTTTCATCGTTTTTTATGCGCTAAAACAAAATATCGCCGTTAAATTTATCGGCCTTATTTTGTTAACAGTGATTATTTTTTCGTATCTTCGCAACAGAAACAAATGTCTTTTTATGACCGGATTACTGGTCGCCTTCATGGTTATATTGTTTAACCAAGAAATCTTTCTTAAAATCTATCCGGTGTTAATGAACGCATCTGTGTGTTCCGTCTTTGCCTTGTCTTTAAAAAAGACACCTCTTATCACACAATTTGCACAAAAGATGCAGAAAAAACCACTAAATGAAGAAACTGTCGTTTATACCCGCAGCGCAACAGTTGCATGGGCAATATTCATGTTTTTAAACACTCTTGTTTCTTTGACAACTGTATTTATGTCAGATGAAATTTGGGTATTATATAACGGATTTATATCTTATGTCTTGATTGGTATAATGATGTCTGCTGAATACATCTTTCGAAAGGTTAAACAACAATGTTCACACCAATAAACCGCGTTTTTATTGAAACCATTGATAAAGACAGAATTGTTTTTTATAAGAACGAACAACCTGTATCTTTTGAAACATATATGAACGATGTCGCAAAATATGCCTGTTATTTTAACACAATACAAAATGATAATGTTGTTATATATATCCCAAATGATTTATATTTGTTTTATGTATGTTTTATGGCAGCACTTCAAGCAGGCAAAGATGTTATTTTGCCAGCCTTGCTTACAGAACAAAATTCCAGACCTTTACTTGAAATGACAAATGTTTTAATTACTGACAAATTTGATTCTTTAAAAGGTTTTAATATTATAGATTTGAATTGCGGAAATAATATCAATTGGCAATTCAATGATATGTCTGACAGATTTTTATATTTCTTTACATCTGGGTCGACGGGCACCCCGAAACGCATCAAAAAACAATTCAAAATGCTTGCCGCCGAAGAAGATTTTCATGGACGAAATCAAAAACATTTGATTGAACAAAACCCAGTTATGATATCATCTGTTGCACCATATCATATGTATGGGTTGCTTTGGCGATTTTTATTTCCATTAGCAAACGGTATTATATCTGATTTAGATATTGTTTTTACACCCGAAGAATTACAACATAAACAATCTATATATGACAAAGTTTTATTTGCAACAACGCCTTCGTTTTTGGACGGCATAACCAGATATCAAAACCAATATTATTTTAGAAACAACTGTATTGGTCTTTATTCATCTGGCAGTTTATTAGATGCAAAAACATCAAACAATGCATATCAAATGTTTGGTGCATCCCCATACGAAATATTCGGCAGTACCGAAACAGGTGGTGTTGCATCACGTCAACAAATAAACGGCCAAGAATGGACTATATTTACACCGGTAAAAGTCACATTGACAGAAAACAGTGAATTATTGATTGAATCTGATTTTTCATGTGCAAACCCATATTTAATGTCCGACATTGTTGAAAAGACCGGCAACAATACTTTTATATTAAAGGGTCGCGGGGATCGCATGGTAAAAATTGCCGAAGAACGCGTATCGTTACCTGAAATGGAAGAAAAGCTTTGCGAATATAAATATATTGAAAAAAGTTATGTATCAACATTGTCTACAAAAGACAGGACTATTATTTGTGCTGCAATAACATTAAATGATGACGGCAAAAATTATATTATCAAAAACGGCCGGCACCAATTCATAACTGAATTAAAACAATATTTATTAAATTATTTTCCAAATGTTGTTCTGCCACGAAAAATCAGAATCGTTAATGCTATCCCCGTAAACACCCAGGGTAAATATATAAAATCAGATATCGCATCTATGTTCGAATCAAATGTTGCAGAACCAATAATGCAAAACATAACAAAAACAGATTCTAAATTTTCCGCGGATTTAATATTTTTAAAAGATTCTTCTTATTTTAATGGCCATTTCCCAGGGCATCCTATTTTACCTGGTGTTATACAAATGCATTTTGTTATGACATTTATCAAACAGTATTTTAACAAAGAAGCAACAAATTATCATGTTTTGAAATTAAAGTTTTCAAATCTGATTTTGCCAGATACACAAATATATTTTGAATTGAATAAAATTGACGACAATGAATTTACATTTGAATACAGCCACAATGGCAACAGTTGTTCAAAAGGCAAAATAGTCATAGAGGCATAAAAAGATGAAACCGGTTATAATTATTCCTTGTTTTAATCATGGCGATGCATTTGCGCCAGTGGCCGATAAATTAACCGAATTCAAAACACCTGTTATTGTCGTTGATGATGGCAGCGCTTCACAGCAATCAAAGAAAATCAAAAACATTTGTTCGGCGCACAATTTTATATACATAAAAAACAAAACAAATGGTGGCAAAGGTGCCGCTATGATTACTGGATTTCAATATGCCTTGAAACAAGGTTTTTCACATGCATTACAAATAGACGCAGATGGTCAACATGACATTCGCGATATACCATTATTTTTAAAAATCGCATTTTCACATCCAAATGATTTAATTATTGGCAATCCTGTTTATGATGAATCTGCGCCACGCGCACGACTGGCTGGGCGAAAAATAACAAATTTTTGGGTTATGGTTGAAACATTTAATAAACATATGCCAGACACAATGTGCGGGTTTCGTGTATATCCATTAAAAGCAGTTGAACCAATATTAGAAACTATCAAATTCAAACGTATGGGATTTGATATTGAAATAATAGTCAAAGCATACAGAAACAAAATTAAAATTATTCCTGTGCCAACAAAAGTTATTTATCCCGAAAATGGGGTATCTCATTTCCATGCCATCAAAGATAATTTTTATATCAGTTTGCTTCATGCGTATTTATGTTGTTTAATACCAGCATGGTTAACCAGGAGAATGTTTAGTCATGATAAAAATAAATAAGTTTTTATTTGTTATATCTTGTTTGTTTTCTGTTAATGCTTTTGCATACCAAATAACAGATAAAATGCCAGACACACTAAAAACATTTACAGATAATTTAAACACTGTATCTGCAACATTCAAACAAACAAAAATATTGCCTGAATCTACGAAAAGTTTTATATCAAAAGGTTATATTAAATTTGTAAAAAATGTCGGCTTTACATGGCATCAACAAAAACCAAGTGAAGAAATCTTTACATCGACGCTTACCACATATTGTGTTAATGGCGAAACAGAAGATTTGGATAAACTGCCGTATTTCTACCGCATACAAACTATGATAGACAATATGTTAAATGGCGATATGTCTGAATTTTTATATGCGTTCAATGTAGATTATCGTGAACAGAAAGATTCATGGACTTTGATAGCAACACCACGTTTAACGACCATTGCAGATATGATTCAAGATATAACAATGTACGGTACAAAAACTGATTTAACAAAAATAATCATGACATATTATGATGGCACGATTGTTATTTTAGAATTCACACGTTTAACAAAAGAAATTGCTGATGAAATTGCTTGTTAAAAGATTTTTGTTTTGTTTGGTAATAATTATTGGTGTTATTACGACGCTTGTGTTCAAAACACCCCTGCATACACAATCTAATTTAATGTCTTTGATAACATATACAAACGAACAACAATGGCCTGTTGATAAAATATCAGGAAAATTTTCATCAGTTTTAAACATTGTTGTTGAATCGAGAGACGAAAAAATTGCGACCAGAACAGCAAATTCAATAATAAAAACATTAAACACTGATACTTTTGATACTCTAACCATTCAATCAAATAATTTTTCAATTAAAAATATAGCGAAAGATTTAGTTTTATATAAAAACAATTTATTAAGCACACAAAACAAAACATTATTACAACATAATGAATCCAGAAAAATCGCAAACGCTGCTATTAAATATGTCGAAGAGTCTATGATACCACCACTTGTTTCAATTAGTGATGATCCTTTTATGTTGTTATCTGATTATATAACGAATATAAATACAGGCAATTCAACATGGACATTGCATAACGGATTACTTTGGCAAAACAAAGATAGTGTTCATTATTTCATGATTCCTGTTGATGTTAATGTTGCTGATGCGTCACGCGCTGCAAAACAAATAAATAATCTGCGACATGAATTACAAAGTTCAGACCAAATCAAAATACACATCAGCGGAATCCCACTACATACCGCATTTATGGTTCAACGAAGCCAATTACAATTGGGTATATTGTCATTTTTGGCAATATTAATGGCTATAGTTTTCAATTATTTATTATTTAAAAAATTATTCACACTTATCCCTGTACTAACTAGTTTATCAATTGGATTTCTTGGTGGAACCATTGCGTTATTTTTGTGTTTTAATGCACCTCATATTTTAACATTTGTATTTGGAACGACTTTGATTGGGCTTGGCATAGATTATGCTTTTCATTTCATGACTGCGGCCACATTGAAAAACAGAAAACAAATATTTACCAACATGCGCCAATCGTTTTTGACAACACTTGTTTGCTTTTTACCGTTGTTATTTTCACAAATAACCCTTTTGCAACAAATATCAGTATTTACAATTGTCGGTTTAACAACAATATATGTTGGATTAAAATTATTTATGCCAAACAAATTGAAATTGAATATAAAACCGATAAAAACCAAATTGGTATTATCAAAAAAAACACGCACAATTATATTATCTATGATTACAGTCGCTATTGTTGCAACATTACCATTTGTAAAATCAGAAAATAATATGAACGAACTTTATCGTCCGAACCGCGACATCGCGGAACAGGACATATTTTTCCAAAAATTAAATAATTCAAAAGATTCTGCGATATTATTGGTACGCGGAGATAACATAGAACAAATTCTTGAAACAGAAGAAAATATTAAAACAACAACTGACTTCTTTTCTATTGCAAGCGTTATACCATCCGTAAAAACACAAACTGAAAACCAGAAACTAGTCAAACAACTTTACGCACAACAATCTAAATATCTGAAACAAAAACTAGAATTACGTAAAACACCAACATTTGTTGAAAACGATTTTATAACCCCAGAAAATATAAAATCAGAATTTTTATCGAATTGGTTAAATAAAATGATTATCTATGATGATGGTCATGTTTATTCATTTGCACAAATTCCAGCAAATACAGATATAACCAACGAAAACGCAATTGTTGTATCACCATCACAGATTTTAACCAACAATATTCAACAATACAGCAATGAAACATATCGCCTGTTGTTAATATGTGGTTTATGTTTAATTGCTTTGTTATCAGTATTTTATAAAAAACGTGCAATTATTTATTTGATACCTTCTATACTTGCAATATTACTATCAGTATCTATTCTAACATGGTTTGGTCAACCAATAACCTTTTTCCATATGTTAAGTTTCTTTATTGTGATTGGTCTTGGGCTTGATTACACAATATTTAATATAAACGCGGATAACAACAAAGAAATGCGCCCTGTCCTATTTTCGTTCCTGACCAGTTTTGTTGGATTTGGAATGTTGGCATTTACATCGTTCTTTTTGATTAAATCAATGGGAATAACGTTGGGACTTGGGTTGGCATTATCGTATTTGATATCACTCTTTTTATTCAGAACAAAATGATATTTCATTTTGCGGTTCAATTGAACAAACACAAATTAAATAATCGCCTTTTTCATAAAAATAAGAATTTGCTTTTTCAGCATCTGCACCAAATTTAATGCGCGCTTCATATTCCACAAAGTTTTTATAAAAATCTTGTTTATTTTTCGGTTTTGGCAAATTTAATAATTCGCTTTCACCAATAAAATCACGATTGATTGTTGTATTTTCAATATCAACACCCACAGGACTATCAGAAACCGCGACAATAACCCAATTATCTTTGTGCGCAATAGATATAAACCCAGATTTAATTATTGGTGCACTATTTTTATCTACGATAACATTTTCGCCACAAACATCTTTGACCTTTGCATGCGATAATAAATATTGTAATTTACGATTTTTGTTTGAAAATTTGCCGTATTGAAGCAGTTCTGCCCCGGATAATTTTTGTTCTAATTCAGGCACATTCTTTATATCTTGAATATTTGACATATATATTTTCATGGGATAAATTATAAAGGAAAAATATCAAAAGGCAACAAATGAACAAATGGTATCAAATTCGCGAACAAAGCGCGGGCAATTTCCGCCTTGAATTGCTTTGGATCGTTTATAAAATATTTGGTATCAGATTTTTAAAGTTCATTTTATGGTTTGTCTGCCTGTTTATCGTCCCATTTGCGAAACCAGCAAGAGAAGCATCAAAAAAATATTCAAAAATATTGAACGCATATCAACGCGCACATGGGATGAAAGAAACCAGTATTTCAGCATTTTCGCATATTTATAATTTCGCTTGCAGTATATTGGATAAAATGTCGGCGAATAGTGATAAAAAAACAAAAATTAAATTCGCGGTTCATAAAAACACCGATTGGGATGCGTTCCAATCATGTTTAAATGACAACCAGGGCACATTTCTAATATGTTCGCATCTTGGAAACATAGAAGCACTTTCCGCATTTTCTGGGGGTAAAAACAAACACATGCATGCATTTATGCAAATTTCCCAAAACGCCACATTTCACAAATTTATGACACGCCATAATGTCGCAAACAATACCACTATTTATCCAACCGAAGATATAAATATAGGTGTCGCATCCACAATGTATGATTTCTTACAAAAAGGTGATTTAGTCATGATGGCTGGCGATCGCACTTCACCAAATGCACCGTCAAGATATGAAACTGTTCCTTTCTTGGGCGCCGATTGCCGTTTTCCAATTGGAACTTTCAAATTCGCAAAATCTATGTCGCACCCGATATTTGCAATATGCGTAATGAATGTGGCACACGAAAAATACGGTGTTTATGTCAAGAAATTGGATGCCCAAACAATAAAGGAAACGATAATACAATATGCGACATTCCTTGAAAAACTGACCGTTAAATACCCAAAACAATGGTTTAATTTCTTTGATTTTTTTGAATCAGGGACAAATCAGGCAGAAAATTAAAAAAAACTTGATTTTCCTTAAAATATAACATACAATTCGCGAAGTAATTAAAAAAGGTAATAAAAATGGCATCTAAAAAAGGTAGTAAAGAAGTTATAAAACTGGAAAACAAAGAAACCGGTTTTTATTACACAACAACAAAAAACACAAAATCTGAAAATACAGCGGGTAAAATGAAATTCCGTAAATACGATCCAAAATTACGTAAACACGTTGTATTTACAGAAGGTAAAATGAGCCACTAAAGATTTTGGTGCATTTATAAGATTTAAAAACACCGGTTTTCACCGGTGTTTTTTTCGGCTTAGGAAGGGACCGAAAACTGATTTGTTCCCCTCTGGCTAGAGGGGTGCCGGAACGGCGGGGTGTTGCAGGTTCTCCCCTTGGGGGGAGTACCGGCGCAGCCGGGGAGGGAGGATCCCCCGCCACAGGCGGGGAATAAAAAACACCCACTTTCGTGGGTGTTTGCGTGTTGCCGTGCCGCGTGTATTCGCCCCGTTTCGTTCACATCATTGTGCGACCGACCCGAAAAGCCCGACGCGCATAGCCTCGCCGCCCCGGGCGCGGGAGCCACAGTAGCTCGCGCAATTCGAAGCGCACGAGGCGGCGGACCCGCGGTCGCCGTTGAACACCCAAAGCGACGATGATGCATTTTGTTTATTTCCATTTAATGGTTTATATCCCGTTGCCTTACACCAACAGTATTGGCCCGTGCTATTTTTATTATATGATGCATCGGTAACGTATAATTTTGACCATATCTCGCCAGTTGCTTCGTCATATGTTATTGTGCCATTACTGTATCTTGTAAATATATCGGCTGCTATTGCGCCTTTTTCCTGACCAGCCAACGATGTATAGTTTGCTAAGAATTCATATGGATCCATTTGGCCGCCAACGGCAGATTCTACATTAGCTACAAAATACGCCATACCCGCATCCAATGTTGGTTGGCAACTCGCTTCACCGTATACTGTGCCATAACTGAATTCTGTTTTCCATTCGTTGACCGCTAAATCGCTTAATGCCGCACTTTCCTGGGTACATACACTTGCCCCTTCAGAATCAACAGTCCCATCGCCATATGCAGAACAATAATCTGTATTATTATTCCACCCATGTCCGTAAGAATGATTGCCATCTATCGATGCATTTAATGTGGACAGGTCAAATCCACGCACACGCCAGCCGCCGAATGTATATCCGGTCTTTGTCATTGTATTTGTTGGTAATGTTATCACACTGTCGTATGTACATGTGTTCGCTGT
>CAMVAB010000002.1 GCA_947165335.1 uncultured Pseudomonadota bacterium
TCGTATCTGCACTGCATACATTTGATTTACCAATAACTGCGACATGGCGTGAAGTCGGTACAAAATATAGGGCACTTGCAAAAAAATATCACCCTGATACAGCAAAAAACAAAGACACATCAACCGCCGAATTTACGCGTATAACAACCGCATACGAAACATTAAAAAAGTATTTTAAAAAATAATTAACTACAAAATTTTTCACAAAAAATTTTGTGTCATTATGAGAAACAAAATTAGCAACCAAGTTCACTGTTGTTAATTTTGTGACGTGATAATCCAGTATATCTTTATGTGTCGGCTTTGCCGACTACTTATTTAGTTCCCCGCCTTGGGCGGGGCGAAGTCTCGGCGTAGCAAAGCGGAGACGGATGGATTGTGGCGTCAGTCACAAGACGGGGAGGGTTGAATTTTTTTACGAACTTTCTTCGCAAATCAACCTCTCGTTGCACCCTCCCCACCCTGCGGGTCCCCCCCGCCTCGGGCGGGGAATACAAGCAAGGTTTTGGAAACGAAGTGCACCGAAACCGTTGCGGTATACGCGCAGACACAACGTGTCGAGCGAACCTTGCTCTCTGGAAACCGATGATAAAAAAACACCGGTAGGAACCGGTGTTTTTTTGTGATCCGCTTTCGCTGCCGCTGCAGCGAGATTGTTTATTGTGGATTTGCATACAAGCCGACGCGAAGCGTTCCGTAGGTCCGGGCGGCGTTGCCACAGCCGTACGTGCAATCCGACGCACAATTCG
Source organism: uncultured Pseudomonadota bacterium (assembly GCA_947165335.1). Classification (GTDB taxonomy): domain Bacteria; phylum Pseudomonadota; class Alphaproteobacteria; order Rs-D84; family Rs-D84; genus Enterousia. The sequence continues at coordinate 750 of CAMVAB010000002.1, forward strand.
CGGCCGTCACGTTGCCGTTGTAGAACGCCCAAAGCGACGCCACGGGTGATAAATAACTGCCATCTTTTTCGGCATCATATCCCGTCACTTTACACCAACAATATGATCCGGTATTTCCTATTGGTTCACCATTTTGTCCCTGACTATATGAAGAACCAACCGGACTGCATCTTGCCATCCCCTTTATTGTTCCATAACTAAATTCTGCTGCCCATTCGCCGTTGTTGGTCAGGTTATAAGCATCTGGTGTTTTCCTTCTGGTACCACTAACTGTACTTCCTGTGCCATCAAATTTTATAAATGCATATCCTGTACCGTTTGGTGATGATGCATATTGTGACAATGTTGTTATATCAAAGCCCATCGATTTTACCCTCCATCCGCCGAATGTATATCCGGTTTTATTCATTGTATTTGTTGGTAATGTTATCACACTGTCGTATGTACATGTGTTCGCTGTATTATTTGTTGGTGTGATTTTTGTATTATCGCTGTACCAATTAATGTTTATGGTATTTGCATCCCATGTTGCGCGTAATGTTGCCGGGCCGGTATCTGTCCCCAATATTGGTTCATTACATTCGTTCCCAGAACCGCTTACAGTTGTTGAATATGATGGCACCGCCATACATATTGCAAGAGCTGATGTTAATAGTATTTTTTTCATATCTTCCTTCCTTTTTCATATGTTATTGGTTTTTATACCAAAACACAATTAAAAACCACCATATTATCATAAGGTGGTTGGAGGTTCAGAACAATTTGAACAGAAATTGTACGCTTATTCATATATATCGCGTTCCTCCAACCATTGTTGGAGGCGTTTTTCGTCTGCTTTAAGACGCTGTTCAACTGGGTTCTGACACCCCATCAGTAAAACTCTTACCGACATGTTTATTTTATCAAAAAATACCTGTTTGTTTCAACACAAAAAATATACTTTATTTTATGTTTGCGTGTTTAACTTTTTATGCTATGCTTTTGCAAAGCGAACAATAGGAAGAAATATGTATGATGTAATTATTTTGGGTTCGGGGCCTGCGGGATTAACTGCCGCAATATATACTGGACGCGCAAACAAAAAAACTGTCGTTTTGGCTGGTTCCGCACTTGGTGGACAAACCGGCGAAATTGCAAAACTTGAAAATTATCCTGGATGGGCCGGTTCTGGTATGGAACTGATTCAATTCATGAAAAAGCAAGCGGAAAGTTTTGGTGCAAAAATCGAATTCGCATCTGCAACTGATATCAAATTTAACGACGATAATACATATACTGTTATTTGCGATAACGGGAAAAATTTGGATACGAAAACTGTTATACTTGCAACTGGTGCCAAAGCACGCAGATTAGAAATCGAAGGCGCGCGTGAATTCTTTGGTCATGGTGTTTCATATTGCGCAACATGCGATGGTTTCTTTTATTCTGGTCGCGATGTATTGGTTTATGGTGGTGGCAACGCCGCATTAAACGACGCGCTTTATTTATCAGATATTGCAAAATCAGTGACTATCGTTTATCGCAAATCTGAATTCTTCCGTGCAGAAGGTATCCTGCGTGATCGTGTTGCTGAAAAAGAAAATATTAAATGTATGTATAACACTGAATTAAAATCTATTGCCCAAAAAGACGGCAATGATAAACTGATTGTTACAACCACGGACGATCGCGAAATTGAAACGGATGGAATCTTTGTTGCTATTGGTCACGAAGCCAACACAGATTATTTATCTGAAAACATTAAACGCGACGATATGGGACGACTTGATCCGTCATCTTTGCCAGCAGGAATGTTTGTTGCAGGTGATGTCGAAAGCAATATTAAAATGCAAATTGCAACTGCTGTTGGCACTGGTTGCACAGCGGGCATGAATGCAATCGCTTATTTGAATTCAAAGGAATAAATATATGGGCGGCCGAACAAAGATTGGTGGCAAACATTAAAAAACACCGGCAAATGCCGGTATTTTTTTATCTTTCGTTCTTATAAGCATCTACTGCAAATACAGATGCAGGTGCAAAATCTTTTATGGCCGCAATAAAATTATTTGCATTCCATAATTGAACCACTTTGTTTATTTTAATAATTTCTTCTGCATCTAAATCAAAAACCAAAGAATTACCATAATAAAGCCAAACACCATCATTATTGTCTTTACCATGTTTTACGTGGTGGGCGATTTTTTCACCTAAACGTACTAATAAATTATTACCAGTTTTGTCATATGGCATATCTAATATAGGATCAAGTTTATTATATAAATCGCCATCCGCATAAACAAGATCTTTACCAGAATACAAATATTTCTTTGGTTCTTGTGCAATTTTCAACAGAAATTCATATGCGTGTTTTGCTTTTGTGTGTTCTTGAATTGCATCGCTACGATCTTTTTGTGTTGGGAAATATTGTTTTTGAAGACGTTTGTGTTCTTTCTGTAAAACCGTATAGCACCATTGTGCATATCCGGTTAATAATTTCTTTATTGTTTCATCTATATTTTTTGGTGCCATAAAAAACTCCTCATTTACCCTAGCAATTGTACCATAAAAACACGTAAAAATATATATAATTTGTTGAAATTAGAAAAATATAGTATAATATATCCACTTGCGAAAAACAAAGAAGAATCAAATGAAAATACGAAATATTGCTATCATAGCTCACGTTGACCATGGTAAAACAACCTTGGTTGATAATATGTTGAAACAGGCCGGAACATTCCGCGAAAATGAACATGTTGAAGATCGCGTCATGGACAGTGGCGATATTGAACGCGAACGCGGTATCACAATATCTGCAAAACCTACATCTATTCAGTGGGGTGAATATAAAATTAACATTGTGGACACACCGGGACACGCTGACTTTGGTGGCGAAGTAGAACGTATTTTATCTATGGTTGATGGTGTAGTTTTGTTGGTCGACAGTGCCGAAGGTCCCCTGCCACAAACAAAATTTGTGTTATCCAAGGCATTAAAATTAAACCTTCGTCCTATAGTTTGCATAAACAAAATAGATCGCTCTGACGCACGTCCAGACGAAGTTTTAACAGAAACATTTGATTTGTTCGACAAACTTGGCGCAACAGATTCCCAACTTGATTTCCCTTACCTTTATGCTTGCGGAAGAGATGGTTGGGCAATTCGTGATTTGAAAGATATCGATAATCCAAACAAAGATTTAACACCATTATTCCAACTGATTGTTGATCATGTTCCTGCACCTGATTGTAATGGCAACCGATGCCAATTGGATGCACCTTTCAAAATGTTGGCTACTACATTGGAAGCAGATCCATACGTTGGTCGAATACTCACTGGTAAAATTGAATCAGGAACCGTTCGTGTTGGCCAAAGTGTGAAAGCTATCAATATGGCTGGCGAATTTATTGAAAATGCAAAAATAACAAAAATTATTGAACACCAGGGTGTAAACAAAGTTTCCCGCGAAAGCGCATCCGCTGGGGACATTGTTGTTGTTGCTGGTTTTTCAAAAGCTACTGTGGCGGATACACTCTGTGACCCATCTGTTACCGAACCAATCCCTGCTATGCCAATTGACCCACCAACATTGACTATGACTTTCTTTGTTAATACATCACCATTGGCTGGACAAAGTGGTAAGAAATTGACTTCCCGTATGATTGGTGAAAGATTGTTCCGCGAAGCTGAAACAAACATTGCTTTAAAGGTAACACAAAGTACAAACAACGAAGCATTCGAAGTTTCTGGTCGCGGTGAATTACAACTCGGTATTTTAATTGAAACAATGCGCCGCGAAGGATTCGAATTATCCGTATCTCGTCCTCGCGTTGTTATGAGAACAGATGAAAATGGCGAAAAGTTAGAACCAATCGAAGAGGTTGTTATTGACGTGGACGATGAATTCAGTGGTGTTGTTATTGAAAAAATGACAAAGCGCAAAGCAACTATTACCGAAATGAAACCATCAGGCGTTGGGAAAACACGTATTGTATTTTCGGCACCATCACGTGGTTTGATTGGTTATTTGTCTGAATTCAGAACAGATACTCGTGGTACTGGTATTATGAACCGCGTATTTGATAAATATGATTTATATCGTGGTCCAATTACACAATATCGCCCTGGGGTTTTGGTTTCTATGGAAGCGGGCCAAACAACAACATATGCTCTGCATAATTTGGAACCCCGCGGTGTTCTTTTTGTCGGCCCACAAACAGAAGTTTATTCGGGGATGATTGTCGGCGAACATAGTAAAGAAAACGATATTGAAGTAAACCCGGTTCGTGGTAAACAATTAACAAACGTTCGCAGCGTTACTGCGGACGAAAAGTTGTTCTTGGCTCCTCCTCGTAAAATGTCATTGGAAGAAGCATTGTCTTATATCCAAGATGACGAATTAGTAGAAGTAACCCCAGCAACAATTCGTTTGCGCAAAAAAGAATTAGACAGCGGTAAACGTAAAAAAGCATATCGTTTTGCTGAAACCGATTAAACAAACCCGCCAAAACGGCGGTTTTGTTTTATATTGTTTTATTCCTATGAAATCATTATAATTAAAGAAAGGCGAAACAATATGTTGTTATCATTATTATCAAAGATATATAAAAACCACGAAAAAATTTTTATTGCTTTATTAACTACTTTTGTGTTTTCGCATTCTTGGCGAACAAGAATAAAAATGGTATTATCTGCCCCCGAAGGTCCAAATGAATTTCTTAAAAAATCTCGTGAATTAAAAAAACAATTTAATCCAAACACAAAACATTTTATTTCTGTTGTATCAATAATGAAAAACGAAGGTCCATATTTAAAAGAATAGATCGAATACTACCGAATAATAGGTATAGAAAAATTTTATTTATATGATAACGAATCCAGTGATAACACAAAAAAGATTTTAGAACCTTACATTAAACAAGGAATTGTGGAATATATTTATATGCCAGGAGAAAAAATGCAACTATCCGCTTACGAACATTTTTTAACACACTATGCAAAAGAAACTCTTTGGGCTGCTATCATAGACCTTGATGAATACATAGTGATAAAGAAAAAAACTTTGCATGAATTTCTCGATAAACACAAAAACGCATCTCAGATATTAGTTCCATGGGTGTTTTTTGGTTCCAATGGACACGTCAAAAAACCAAAAGGTTTAATGATAGAAAACTATACAAAACGAGCAAAGAAACAACGTTTATACAAAGGCATTATAAAACCCCAATTAACAATGCAAATTCTTGTCCATAGACATATAGTTGCGGGGAAAACCTTGTTTCCAAAAATGAACGAAATAATGGTAAATCATTATTATTGTAAATCATTTGAAGAATATAAAAAACGCACAACACGTGGCGACGCTCTGCATGGTAAAAAATTTGCGAAACAAACTTTTAACGAAGCAAATTTTCATAAATTTGATATAAACGACAAAGAAGATACATTTATATTAAGATATGTTGATGAAATAAAAAACCGATTAAAACGGAGCAAATAATATGGCTTTACCTGTGATATCTAAAAAAAGAATATTTTTATCAAAACTTTTAACTTTTTGGATACCCGTAAAAAGTTATCGTCGTGCATTTCGTGGTATAATACAATTTGGAATAAAAAAATATTTCAATGTTTTAAAACAAGATAAAAATACAAAATTTGAAAACGAAATTGCTATTGGCGCAATTATGAAAAACGAAGGTCCATATTTAAAAGAATGGCTAGATTTTCACATTATTGTCGGAATTACAAAATTCTATCTTTATGACAATGATTCAACAGATAATACAAAAGAAGTTTTAAAACCTTATATAAAGAAAGGCATCGTAGAATACAATTATTGGCCTGGGCGCGCCATGCAAATGCCGGCATATCATGATATTTTAAACAAACATTCAAATGACACTCGTTGGCTTGCCCTGATAGATTTAGATGAATTTTTGGTTCCTGTTGAACATGACACTATCCCAGAATTTTTACACACCCTGCCAGATGGTTTTGCACAATTGGTTATAACCTGGGTCATATATGGATCTTCTGGACACGTTCATAAACCAAAGGGTTTGGTTATGGAAAACTTTAAACATCATGCAGCAAAAACTTGGGGTGTAAAATCTATTATAAATCCGCGTTTATTAGTTGGATATCGTAATTTACATGCCAATTTCATTGCTGGTTGGACTATTGATAACAACGGAAAAAAACTTGGGTATATAAATCAAAGCAAAAACCCACCAGCATATAACAAATGCAGAATAAATCATTATTATACAAAATCTTATGATGAATATATTGCAAGATTAAATCGTGGGTCCGCAACAACAGAATCTACACAAAGTTATAGAAACGCAGAAAAATTTAAAGAATATGACAGAAATGAAGTGTATGATGATGTTACAGACAGATTCATAGAAAAACTACATGAGATGGAGAATAAAAAATAATACTGTTTTAGTATATTGAAAAAATATATTAAAAATTGTATATTAAAGACAAAGAGATATTTATGTCTGAACCTAGACGGTTATTTTTATTTGCAGGATACGATAAAGACGGCATTATTGACGATGCGTTAAATTATTATGTGCGCACGCTTTCAAAATACGGCGACGTAATTGTATGTATGGATTGCGACATGACGGAATCCGAAACCGACAAATTAAAGCCATATACAATCGCAACTATGGCTAAAAGGCATTGCGAATATGATTTTGGATCATATAAACGTTGCTTTCAATACGCTAAAGAACACCACATATTAAAAAATTACGACATATTATATATGGTAAATGATTCTGTATTTGGTCCAATGTTTGATATATCAAAGACATTAAAAAAAATAGAAAAAAAACAGACCGATGCATGTGGTCTTATCGTTTCAACACACAAAACACACGAATATATGGAATCTTGGTTTGTGCGTCTTAATAAAACTATATTTATGTCAGATTGGTTTGATACTTTTATCTGTTCTGTAAAACAAGAACAAGCAAAAACCGCAGTTACAATAAAATATGAACACGGTTTAACCAATATCATAGCACAACATAATTATTCATGGTCTGGTGCATACACTATCCATGGGCGCGAAACCTATAACCGACCAAAATATCTTTTTAAACATGGATGTCCTTTTATTAAAAAACTATCTTTCACGCGTCACAATGGTGCACTTGGTCGTCAAATTAAATTTATATTAAAGCACAGCGACAAAACAGCGGCTAAACATGTAATAAACAGCGCCACACGTCTTTACGGCAAAGAATATATGAATTGGTTTTTAACATCTAATCCTTTAAAAATATTTTGGCGTAATATTACATATGCTATAAAAAAAATAAAAAATGGACAAATATGAAAAAACTAAAAAGAATCTGTGCAATAACAATGTGTCGCGATGATGAATTTTTCTTATCGCGCTGGATTGCTTATTACGGAAAACAATTTGGCACTGAAAACTTATATGTATTACTAGATGGAACCGATCAAAAAATTCCTGAAAATACAGGGTTGGCACATATAACAAAATTACCGCATGAACAATTATCACGTGCGATGGGTGACAGATATAGAATAAATAAATTATCAGAACTTGCACACGAATTATTAAAAAAATATGATATTGTAATTGGCTGTGATGTGGATGAATTTTTAATTGTTGATCCAAAAACAAAAAAAACATTGGCACAATATTTATCAAATAAAAAAATTCATACCACCCTTTCAGGTCTTGGTTTAGATATCGGACAACATTTGTATAACGAAGCCATTTTAGACAAAGATGCACCTTTTCTTGAACAACGCGAATACGCGCTACTTTCTACACGTTATACAAAACCAGTGGTTATAAATAAACCAGTAAAATGGGGCAGCGGTTTTCACAGCATTCGTCATCATAATTTTCACATAGATAAAAATTTATATCTGCTTCATTTTGGTGCAATCGATATGAATATGTTGGAAGAAAAAGCGCAAAAACGCGGCAGTGATTGGTTAAAACATTTAAAAAGACGTGGCAACGGAACAATTAATACAGTAACCAAATCAAAGGCGAAATCTGAAAAATGGCTGTCTATTGCACGTTTTTTACAAACATATATTCGACCAATATATGCACTAAGGAAACCTGCTATGCTGGGATTGAGAATTGTTGTAAAAATTCCGATACGATTTAAGAAATCAGGGATATAATTTCTTTAATAATTGTTTTTGAATCAAACCTATTTAATGCTTTTGTTGATTCTTGTACCATTTTTTTAATGTTTACTTTGCCATTGTAAACATCACTCATACATTTTGCTAATTGTTCTGCCTTTCCAGGTTCAAAAAGCAAACCACCGCGACCGTCCAATAAAATTTCACGTGGACCATATTTACAATTTGATGAAATATTTATTGTTCCAACAATAGCATTTTCAACTAATACCAAACCAAACCCTTCTGCATAGCTTGATAAAACATTAGCCAAGGCACCATTCATATAAGCAAAAGGATTTTTTTGAGCCCCGACAAACATTATTTGTTTGTTTGATTTCAAATCATTTGCGTATTTTTTATATTCTTCGGCTTTATTTCCGTCCCCAACAATAACTAATTTTACATCTGGTTTTTTGTTTGATTGCCAAAACAAATCAAAACCTTTTAATAATGTTTTTATATCTTTATCAGGCGTTAAACGTGCCACACTACAAAAATATTTACCCTTGGTTTTATTTTTGTTTTTTGCTTTTTCTTTTATACTTTTTATATCTATTGGATTATAAATTCTGACAATTTTATTTGCATATTGCGGATACATTTTTTTCAATTCATTCGCACATTCATCTGTCAACACAACAACATTATCATAATGCTCAAAATTTTTATAAAAACCTCTTTCTATAAAAACTTTTAAAGAAGAATGAAACCATGCTATTTTTTTTGCACCTTTGATATGTTTTAATTCATTCGCAAAACCGAAATCATGATAATCTATAAAAACATCTATGTTTTTAAGTTTTCTGGAAACAAAAAGACGTTTAACATTGCGATAAATATCACGTAATAAATGGATAAATATGCGCCAAAGGAAAAAGTGCGGCAATTTTGTCCCAAGCCACGAACATGGGTATAAAGAATAAAGTTTTATATTTTTGTTTTGTTCAAAATATTTTTTATATATATTTTCGTGTATATTAACATATGTTATAACTGAAATATTTATGTTTTTATGCTTCTTTAATTCGTCCAAAGTGCGAATCAACACAGATTCGACACCACCTAATTGCATATCGCGCAAACAAAAAGCAACATGTATTTTTTTCATCTATTTTATTCCGATAAATTCATAAATCTTTTCACGTAAATCGTACCATTCGTTTGGAACATTATCAAAAACGCCCATATCGCGCATTTCAATAAATTCGTCCCTTGCAGATTTAATTTCTTCGTCAGTTTTCAAATATCTTAATTTACGAAAAGCCCAATTTACAAAAAACCACATAAATTGAGATTGCCATTTTTTCATTTGTTCATTATCGGCTTTCGCATCATATAATTTATACGCAGTTTTTATCCCTGTGCATAAACTTTTCATGATACGCAATTGTTTTGCGGACAAAACAATTCCCCCAAAGTTAGGTATATAATAGTATAAAGGCAAAGGCACAACTGTCGCCCGTGGACGTTTCAGCATGATCGCAGACCACCATGGAAAATCTTCAAATAAAATACCTTTGATAAACGGCGTATCTTTGATTAAAGATTTTTTATAAAGATTTTTCCAAACCTGACAATGTTTAATCAACCATTTGCGATTTGGATTTGTTTGATTATGTGTGCGTTCTGTTGCCAATTCAAAAATATCATCGACAGTTCTGGTTTTGATTTTATCGATATTATATTTTTTCTTTATACCAAAAGGCACAACATTATCAGTATCAAGGCGCAAAACATGACGCACCATAAGTTGTGGACGATAAAATCTGTCATACGAAAAAGAAACTATATCTGATTTATTTTTAATCGCCGTATTATATGCGATTTCCATTGCTTGCGGATGAATAAAATCATCGCTGTCCAAATACATTATATATTTACCCGTCGCATACGGCATACCGGCATTTCTTGCGTCTGACAAACCGCCATTTTCTTTATGAACAACAATAAATCTTTTATCTTTTTTTGCGTATTCTTCCGCAATTTTTCCGGATTTATCAGGGCTGCCGTCATCAACACAAATTGCCTGCCAATCACTAAAAGTTTGATTTCTAACACTGTCTAAACAACGGCGCAAATATTTTTCAACGCCCCACATTGGAATGATAATTGAAATCTTTGGTTGCATACACGCCCCCTACATTTTATTTATCATGACATCAGCAAAAGATCCCGGAATCGGATTATCGGATCCGCGATATGTCGTTTTTTGAAAGAAAGCACCGCTTGTTACTTCGTCAAAAGTTTTTTGATCAAAAGGTTTATTTTGATATCCCCACCATAATGCGTGCGTTGGATCTTGGGCAACATGTGGCATCTTATCAAAATATTTTTTCGCGCGTTTATCATTCATAACCAAAGTCTTGAACAATAATTGGTGCATAAAATAATCGAAAGTATGATTCTCATGGATCCAGTAATCAAGTATCATCGCGCGCCATGCAGCCAAAAGATATGCGCCCTTTCTTGCACGAATGAAACAATTTTGCATGAAAGAATATGGGCTGCCACCAATATTATAATTATCCCCGGTTAAATAAACAAAGAAATCTTCTTTCTCTATCCAGTCTGGAATCGGCGCAGTTACAAATCCGGTTGAATCAAGCCAATATCCACCATGTCTGTATAACAATTCAACACGACAAATATCTGCAAAATGTGCATGCCCTATTTTACCGTCTTTGTATTTTTGAATTATTTCTTTTGGCAATGATATATAATCAAAAACAGTATTTGCGTCCAACACAATCAGTTCTTGTTTACAATGACGGCGCACACTGCGATAACATGCCTTTACTAATGCAGGCGCCTTATCTTCACCTTGAAGCCATATTGTGAAAATTTTATCGCTTTTATCATCTTTAACAGGTTTGGTTTCAGGAACATCACTAACAGTCTTTAAATATCTTTTAAAATATTTTGTAACAACCTTTGCAGTTAAATCCGTTCTGATTTTGCGTCGCTCTATTCGAGATTTCCAAAACGGATTTAATATATGTCCGAATAAAATTATTCTAAACAGTGCAAAACTTCGTGCTATTTTCACTGAAACCACCCTTGGTTAAAGTTATTCTATGCTTTCTTCAACATCATCCGATGGACCTGTCGTCATTTCTTCTGCGATACCATTTGCCTTGGCCATGATTTTATCAAGCAATTCTTTTTGGACATCTTCATGATCTTTCAACCATTGACGTGCATTTGCTTCACCTTGACCAATACGTTCATCGTTGTATGAATAAAATGATCCCGCCTTTTCAATCAAGTTGTATTTTACACCCATATCCAATATTTCACTAATTCTTGAAATACCTTCGCCATACATGATTTTGAAATCAACTGTACGGAAAGGTGGCGCGACTTTGTTTTTAACAACTTTGACACGCGTTTCATTACCAATAACATTTTCTTTATCTTTGATTGCCCCAGTTCTGCGAATATCAAGACGAACAGACGCATAGAATTTCAAAGCGTTTCCACCAGATGTTGTTTCAGGACTTCCAAACATCACACCGATTTTCATACGAATTTGGTTAATAAAAATTAACAATGTATTACTGCGTGAAACAGAGCCCGCTAATTTCTTCAAAGATTGCGACATCAATCTTGCAGTTGTCCCCATATATGTATCACCGATATTGCCTTCTAATTCTGCCTTTGGAACAAGGGCCGCAACAGAATCTACTACTACAACATCAACCGCACCAGATTTAATCAAAGTATCCGCTATTTCCAATGCCTGTTCCCCAGAATCAGGTTGTGAAATAATTAAATTAGAAACATCAACGCCCAACTTTTTTGCATATGATGGATCCAAAGCATTTTCTGCATCAATATATGCACATGTGCCACCTTTCTTTTGAGATTCGGCAACAGCATGCAGAGCCAATGTTGTTTTACCAGAACTTTCAGGACCATATATTTCAACAATTCTTCCTTTTGGATAACCGCCAATACCAAGCGCGATATCTAACCCCAAAGATCCTGTTGAAATTGCTTCGATATTTTGTTGAGAACCATCACCCATTTTCATGATGGCTTCTTTACCAAATTGTTTTTGAATTTGTGCAAGCGCCGATTCTAGTGCAGGATTTTTTGCTGGCGCGCTTTCTTTTACTACTTCTTTTTTAGCCATTAAATACCCCTTTCGTTTATACCAAAATCATACTAAGAAAAAATGTTTAACGCAAGGTCTATTATATATTGTGTGACCATAAAACTATTGTTGACAAAACCGACATCACCGCAGTAATTATCCATACCGCAGAAGTAGACCCAAATAGCGCGATACAGATTGTCCCAAGTACCGGTGCAATCACACTTGGGAAATTTACACTCGTTCTAAAAAAGCCATAATATTTTGATTGTTCGCTTTTTGGCATGCTATTAAAAAACAATAAATCATGAGATGATTCCATCAATGCACCTGATATTTGCCACAGAACGAATACAAACAATAATACGGGGCCGCTTATAAATGTCGCTAAAATAGAAAATATTGCGAACGAAGCAAAACCACAAGTTAACCAAAATCGCGGACCATATTTTTTAATATATTTGCCGATAAATAAATTTGTTATTACATAAGGTAAAACACCGACAGATAAAACCGCACCCAAAACATCATTTGAAAAACCGTTCTCTATTACCACAATTGGTACATACAAAAGCCGCATCGATCGCAAAGCATAAAAACCAAAATTAACAATATATGCACGTAACATTCCTGCTTTCTTAAAGAAACTTATCGCAGACATATGCAATATACGAAGTGTTTTTTGTATGTTTACGCGTTTTAATTTCTTATCTTGCTGAACAATTCCAAAATGTTTAAAGAACAGAAGTCCTGAAAAATAAATCATCCCAGCAGCTAACAGCGGCATTCTATAATTTCCACCAAAAAAATTCACAACAGTCATTGCAAACATAGGTGCAACAAGACCACCAACATCCCCCCATAAATGGAAACGCGCATTTAATCGTTCCATGCCGACATTTTTTGAAAAATCTGACATAAAAAGTGGCAACAAAAAACCGATAATTGTCAGTGCAAAATTAGTCACATAATCCAGCGTAATAAACGTCATCGGATGCACAGAGAAACTCATCATAGAATAACATGCGCCTAATGCTGCCATTGATACATATAATAATCGTGTCTTGGTAAACCAATGTAAAATCTCTGCGGAAAAAAGCCCTATGATAACCGCAAAAAAAGCATAAACTGCAGCATAAATACCCACTGCTGCAGATGCTATTTCTTCGTTAAAAAATACTTTAAAAATACCCAACAAACAAAGAGAATATACGGCATTTACAATGCTGCTCGCAAAACCAGTAAACAACCCCAGATTTGCAAAAGAAAATCCGTTAACATTGTCCCTGATAGAAAGATATTTTTCTCGTCTCATTTAATCCCTTATGCAAACAATAGCACACTAAAATAAATTATGAAATATTTTTATTAAACAAATCTTGATGTGTTCGCATGTGTTAACGCAATTGCAATAGCATCACTTTCATCCGCCGTTTTAGGATGGGCAGCGGGTAATAATATAGTTAACATTTTGTATATTTGATCTTTGTCTGCATGACCAATCCCAGTCAAAGCTTTTTTTACCTTGTTTGGTTCATATTCGAACACAGGAATATCTTTTGTTGCGACTGCTGTTATCGCTGCCGAACGCGCGTGTCCAAGAAGTAATGTTGTTTTACCATTTTTATTAACAAAGATTACTTCGATACTGCATTCTGTCGGTTTAAATTTTTTACAAATTTCAGAAACACCATTAAAAATAAACGCTAACCTTTGTGCAAAATCTATTTTTGTTGGCGGCAAAATAACCCCACTGGCGACATACTTTCGCGATGATCCCGCAACATCTATAATTGCCCAACCTGTATGTAAAAGCCCTGGATCAATACCCAATATTCTTTTCATTTTATTTCCGTATTATTATTCTATTAACAGCATCTGTCCCATAATGTTTATCTATACTGTTTTTTATATCATCTAATTTATAAGATAATTCAAGTGCGAATGCGGGAGATGCCGCTTTTAAAACAACATTAAATTTCTTATCTTTTGTTTTTTTAACAGCGACCAATTTTGCAATTTTTGCGGTGTCGTTCCCAACAATATTCGCCCAATCGTTTACCAAATCAGCATCAGTTATACGACCACCAAACAATTCAATAAAACCACCAAACACAGATGCTAATGTTTGTGGACGATTTTTTCTGGTATCAAGATTTATTTTTTTATCTTGGTTTGACATAAGTGTACTCTTTTGGCATCAGTATAAACATTTGTCCAGTGGCGTGTTGACCATGTGCAACCTGATATGCTTCATCCCCAGAACCAAAGAATATATCGGCGCGTATCCATCCCTTGATTGCACCGCCAGTATCTTGAGCAATCATTAAACGATTGAATGAACGACCATCAGATAATGTTGTATTGATATACACCGGCAATCCCAATGTATACAAAGAATCATCCATCGCTACACTGCGGATTTTAGAAAGTGGTGTTCCCAATTTTCCGATCACGCTTTTTTGTTCTGTTTCATAGAAATAAACATAACGCGGATTATTATAGATAACTTCTTTTGCCAAACTTGGGTTTTGTTTCAAATGGCTCCACACCGCATCAGCACTATATCCACCCGCTGGTTTAATACCTTTTTGTTGTAATTGTGTGCCAATAGATTTGAACGGCATATCATTTACCGCAGCAAAATTTAATTTGACCAAAGAGCCATCTTCCAATCTTAACATGCCGCTGCCCTGGATTTGAAGATTTTGAACATCAACAATATTTGCCCAATATAAAACGCGCCCTATTTTCTTGTTCACAATATCACGTTTGGAAACGTTTTTATAATTTCGTCCGTCAATAGGCACACCCATTATTGGTTCATTGCAAACCGCGCTCTGGTGTCTGCAACCATCAATCACAGGCGAATAATACCCTGTATATGTTCCAGTTTTGCCACCTTTTTCATTAAACACCTGATACGGTTGAAAATGCGATTCAAACCAAGCGCGCACAGTTGAAATACTGGCCGAAGCACTCGGCAACATATTGCACTTTTCACGTAATAATTCGGGGTCTGGTATCACAGAACCATTATATTGAATCTTCGCTTTACATGTATTACGGAATGCCTGCAGCGCATATCTGACATCGTCATCACGCCACCCCGGCAGCGAAGAATACGACACAGCATGCAAATTAGAGGGTATTTTAGAATCATCCCCAACATGTGTTGGTGTGGACAAATCACATCCGGCCAAGGCCACAACAAACACTGTCAAACCGATAAAATTCCATATTTTATTAAAATTAAACATTTTCTACATTCCCCCACTTGTAAAAATGATTTCTTAATGCTATATTATCATAAATCGATGAATAAAAAAAGGAGCAATCGTAATGCCAAAATTTAATATTATATCTCAATTCTTGAAAGACATCTCTTTCGAAAGCCCAAATGTCCCTGAATTATTCTTTAAACAGGACAATGGCCAGGCAAAAATCGAAATCAATATTGACATCAACATCAAAGGCGCAGAAAACAATTTGTTTATGGTTGATTTGATTACCAAGGTTCACTCTAAATTGGAAAAAGACGATAAAACAATCTTTATGATTGAATCTACATATACAGGAATGGTTCAATACGAAGAAAAAGACGAAGAAACCAAGAAGAAAACATTATTGATTGATGTTCCAACATTATTGTTCCCATCTGTTCGCGCAATGGTAACAAGATTGACAGCAGAATCAGGTTTCCCAGCATTCGTAATGCAACCTGTTGATTTTGCAGCGCTTTATGAACAAAGACAGGCCGCTGCAAAAGAAACACCAAAACCTGCAAATCAATAGTGAAATACAGTTAAAAAACACCGGCAAATGCCGGTGTTTTTATTGTTTATCAAAATATTAAGCTGCTGCCGTAAATACTTTCTGAACATCATCGTTCGCATCCAGCGCATCAACCAATTTTTCGAGTTTTGCGTAATTCTCGTCGTCTAAATCAACTGGCATATTTGGAATCCATGTAATTTCTGCGTTTTCTGGTTCGCCCAGTTTATCCGCTAATGCCTTTTGAATATTCATAAAATTATCTGTTTTGGTTGTGATGATGAAACCTTCTTCGGATGATTCAAGATTATCAGCATCAACTTCCATAACTAATTCCATCATTTCATCTTCTGTTTTACCAATGGACGCTGGGTACATAATTTGTCCAACATGTGAAAACATGAATACAACAGAACCTTCTTCGCCCATGTTGCCGCCATTTTTAGCAAAGATATTACGGATTTCTGGAACCGTTCTGCGTGGATTATCAGTCAAAGCTTCTACAATTACAGGAACCGCGTTTGGACCATAACCTTCGTATCTAACTGCTACGAAATTATCGGTATTTGCACCCGACGCCTTTTCAATAGCGCGTTTGATATTGTCGTTAGGCATAGAATTTTTACGTGCCTGTAAAATTGCCAAACGCAATCTTGGGTTGTTATCTGGATTTTTATCACCCAATTTTGCCGCCATAGTTATTTCACGTGCCAATTTTGTAAACAAACCGCTGCGTGCTGCATCAACCAATCCTTTTTTGTGTTGGATGTTATGCCATTTACTGTGTCCACTCATATTTGACCTTTTGATTTAATTATATTAAAATTACACCAAAAGGATAACAAATGATTGGAAAATTGCAAGGTGTAATTGACTATACTGGCCCTGATTTCGTTATTTTAATGGTTGGGGGTGTCGGGTACAAAGTTTATACCCCTGAAATACTTTCGCCGAAATCGACGGTTTCGCTTTGGATTGAAACCGTTGTTCGCGAAGATTCAATCCGATTATTCGGCTTTTCAACAATTGCCTCTCAAAACCTGTTTAACCAATTAACAACTGTTTCTGGTGTTGGACCAAAGGTTGCAATGGCAATTATGTCGACAATAAAAACAGAAACTTTGATGACAGCAATCGCTACTGGGGATGCAAAAACCATATCTGCTGCGCCGGGTGTTGGTAAAAAAGTTGCTGAAAAAATCATAGTTGAATTGAAAAATAAAATGGGTGGTACGAACTTTGATTTTGGAAGTGAAAGCTCTGTATTGTCTGATTTATTAGCAGCACTTGAATCATTAGGATATCGCCGCATGGATATTGTCGACATGGCTCAAAAACTCGTATCAAACAATCCTGATGCAGACGTTTCGAAATTGGTTCCAATGGCATTAAAAGAAATAAGCGGAAAATAATATGCAAATGAACGATACTGTTTTTGCCCTATCAAGCGCACCTGGAAAATCAGGCGTTGCTGTTATTCGTATAAGTGGCAACGATTTATCCGCACTTTTCAAACGCATTATAAAAAAACGAGATTTCAAATCACGCCATGCGTATTATACCAATTTCAAAGATGATAACGGCGATTTAATTGACCAATGTGTCGCGATGTTTTTTGCCACGCCAAATTCTTTTACAGGCGAAGATGTTATTGAAATCTATTCACATGGATCACCAGCTGTTATAGATAAAATCTTTGAATTTTTGCGCACCAAAAAATGCAGAATTGCAAATCGCGGTGAATTTTCACAACGTGCTTTTTATAATAATAAAATGGATTTAACCGATGTCGATGGTTTGATTGCCCTGCTTGACGCACAAACAGATAAACAAAGACAGAACGCATTAAAATCTTTAACTGGTCGTGATTCAGCCATATATAAAAATTGGCGCGATGATATGATTGAAATATCTGCATACGCTGCAGCTATTCTTGATTATGATGCTGACGATTTACCAAAAGACATCGATAAAAAAATATTAAAACAAACTGAAAAATTACTAGATGAAATCAAATCTAATTTATCAAATGTAAAATCAACGCGCGCAATTCAAAATGGGTTTAATATAGTTTTGGTTGGCGAAACAAATGTTGGTAAATCATCTATCTTTAATAAGCTCGTTGGTTCAAATCGCGCAATCGTTTCTGATATAGCCGGCACAACACGTGATGTTATATCCCAACAAATAGATATAGATGGATATTTGGTAAATTTATCAGACACTGCCGGTATTCGTGAAACAAATGAAGAAATTGAAAAGATTGGAATTGAACGCACACATAACGAAATTGAAAATGCTGATTTGATTTTATATGTTTATAATAAACTACCGAAACAAATCAAAGACAATGGAATAACAATTATAAATAAATCTGATTTATTAAAAGAAAAAAATAATAAAAATGTAATTTATACTTCCGTAAAAACAGGTGATGGTTTTGATGAATTATTAAATGTGATTAAAACCAAAATGCACGAATTGATGGAAGGCGCCGAATCAAAATTGTCCGTCAATGAACGCACCTATGAATTATTAAATGAAGCAGTCAATGAAATGGAAAATGCCATAAATAAATACAATGGTAATTATGATATATTTGCCGAACATATAAGACGTGCCGGCGATGCCATTGGCAAAATATTGGGTGTAATTACAACAAACGAAATCGCGGATGCAACATTTTTACGACTTTGTCTTGGAAAATAAAAAACATTAAAAAAAGCCGGCAAATGCCGGCTTTTTTATTCTTTTCTATCAGGATATTTACCATCTATCAAATTCTTTCGAACAAGATGATGTTTTACTTTTTGTGTGCTTGTCATTGGTAAATCTTCTGTTGTCATCGCAAAGTGCGTCACCCATTTATATGAAGCAACTTTCTTGTTTTGATTTGCGATTTCAGCAGCTAATTTTTCAATTGTCATTTCAGGCGATACTTGAAACACACCATAAGCAACAGTTTTATCACCAACTTTGTGTTCAAATACAGCAACATTTTTGACACCTTCGATTTCGATGAATAAACCTTCCAATTCATCTGGATAAACATTTTTACCAGAATCTAAAACAATCACTTGTTTTTTACGTCCAGCAAAATGTAATTCGCCATTTTTATCCATATACATCATATCGCCAGTATTAAACCAACCGTCTTGATCAAAAACTTCGTTGTTTACTTCTGGATTATTCAAATATCCGTTAAACACCTGGTGTCCACGAACCCATAATGTCCCAACACCATTTTCATCTTTGTTACGAATATCACATTCATTATTAGATGTTGGTGCACCAATAGAATAAGGTAATCTTTTGTTTGTTGGTTTAGAAATACAGATTGGTCCAACTGTTTCTGTTAAACCATAACCTTGAATAAAAGCAAGCCCGAGTGATTCATAAAAGTTTTCAACCTCCGGTTTTGTTGCAGCACCACCAGCGATTAACAATCTTGCACGACCACCAAATACTGTAAGCAACGGTTCTTGGACTTTGCGAACAAAGAAATCTAATCCCATATCTTTTAATGTTTTTTGGTTTTTCAAAATAAATGATGCGACACGCCATTTGTTTTGTTCTTTCATAGTTGCAACAATTTTATTACGGAACAATTCCCAAACACGTGGTACCGCAGGTATAACATGTGGTTGGAATTTTTTGAAATCATCCAATATATATTTTGGGTTAACTGTTGGTTGTAAAACAAGTGATGCACCATAATGAACAGTTGCTAGAATACCGATAGCAAAACCAAAGATATGGTACAAAGGCAAAAACCCATACATCACATCACCGGAATGAAAATATTCAGACATATCTTCCAATGAATTTGCACATTCTGTTAAATTAAAATGTGTTAACGGAACAACCTTTGGTGTCCCTGTTGATCCGGATGTAAAAGACAATGTTGCAATATCTGTTGATTCAGACGGATATGCCCTTAAATCATAATCTATATCGCCATCTTTTTTGGTAATGTCATAAAATTTAAATTTGTCCGTTTTATAAAAGAACGAAGGTTCAGCACAAACAAATTTACATCCGGCAATTTCACACATTTTGTCATATTCAAGTGCCGTAAGATTTGTATCTAACATTAAAACTGTTCCACCTAAATACCATACAGCAAACAAAGTTAATGGAAATTGTGGTAAATTATGAGATAAAACCCCGACAACATCGCCATGTTTTATTCCCATTTTATTCAATGTCGACGCGCGCGCGCGCACCTGATCCAAGAACGCGGAATACGTTATGTTTTCTCTAGCCAAGAAAACAACTTCTGGCCATTGGGCAACTGCATTTTCCAATTTTTGATACATATTCATATTAAACCTACCTTTCTTTATTCCATCGCTCGGCACTTTCGTGGCCGGCGACGAACTATATTTTATTCATGTCTTAATGTATACTTTCCATCTATTAACCATTGATGAACAACGTGATGTTTGATCTTCTGGGTGCTTGTCACTGGCAAATCATCTGTTGTCATTGCAAAATGTGTCACCCATTTGTATGACGCAACTTTTTTATTTGCGTTCGCAACTTCTGCAGCTAATTTTTCAAGTGTCATACCTTCTTCAACACTGAATACACCGTATGCAACTGTTTTGCTACCTATTTCATGTTCAAACACAGCGACACTTTTTACGCCTGGGATTTCAATGAACAATCCTTCCAATTCGTCAGGATAAACATTTTTACCTGAATCCAAAACAATCACTTGTTTTTTACGTCCAGCAAAATGTAATTCGCCATTTTTATCCATAGACACCAAATCACCTGTACAGAACCAACCTTCTTTATCAAAAGATTCTTTGTTGGCTTCTTCATTGTTCAAATAACCATTTAATATTTGGTTTCCACGAACCCACAACATGCCTATTCCAGATTCGTCTTTGTTGCGAATTTGTATTTCTGTATCACCCATTGGTGCACCAAACGCGTATGGAACACGTTTTTTGAGCGGTCTTGAACAACAGATTGGTCCAACAGTTTCTGTCATACCGTATCCTTGAACAAAAGCCATCCCCAGTTGAGTATAGAATTTTTCAACTTCTGGTTTTGTTGCAGCGCCCCCAGCAACCAGCAATCTTGCACGACCACCGAACACAGCACGAATTTGATTCAAAACTTTATCAACCAATTTACTAAGTCCGATCTTACGCAACCAATTTTGATTGTTCATAACGAATGATACAATACCCCATTTTTTCTTTGCTTTAATTCCGTCAATAATCTTTTTACGGAATATTTCCCACAACTTTGGCACAGCAGGTATAACCTGAGGTTTATATTGTGCAAAATCTGCCATAATTGCATTTGGATTTATTGTTGATTGCAACAATATCCCCATACCAAAATGAAGTGGTGCTAAAAATCCTACTGCAAAACCAAACACGTGGTACAGAGGTAAAAATGCATAGAACATTTCACCCGGTTTTAACCATTGATTCAAATATTCTAAATTATCAGAACAAGAAATCAAATTAAAGTGTGTTAACGGCACAACTTTTGGAGTTCCTGTTGATCCAGATGTGAAAGACATAGTTGCAATATCACTATCTTTTAATGGGTATGCTTTTAAAGATTTATCTACTTTGTCATCTTTAGTTTCTATATCAAAAAATTCAAAATTTTTTGTTTTATAGAAAAACGATTTTTCAGCGCACACATATTTGCAACCAGTAATTTTTGTCATATTATCGTATTCAATAGCGGTTAAATTTGTATCCAACAATAAAACCTTGCCACCCAAGAACCATATTGCAAACATAGTTATTGGAAATTGTGGTAAATTATGCGATAACACACCAACAACATCACCTGCCTTTACCCCCAATTTATGCAAAGTCGTTGCACGTGCTTTTACTAAATCTACAAAATCTTTAAAATTTACATTTTCGCGAACCAAAAATATGGTTTCTGGATTTCTTTTAACATTTTTTTCTAACAATTGATACATGTTCATAATTTTATCCTTATATCTATTACAACAAATTATTCATGTTTATTTGTGTACTTACCATCTATCAGATTTTGACGAACAGCATGATGTTTTACCTTTTGTGTACTGGTCATAGGCAAATCATCAGTTGTCATTGCAAAATGTGTTACCCATTTATATGAAGCAACTTTCTTGTTTTGATTTGCAACTTCTTTTGCTAATTTTTCAATCGTCATATCTTTATCAACACTAAATACACCATATGTAACAGTTTTATCTTTAACCTTGTGTTCAAACACAGCGACATTTTTCACACCTTCAATTTCCATGAAAAGCGCTTCAAGTTCATCTGGATAAACATTTTTACCAGAATCTAAAACAATCACTTGTTTTTTACGTCCAGCAAAATGATATTGTTTATATTTATCCATGTATACTAAATCGCCAGTGTTAAACCAACCGTCTTTATCAAAAGAATCTTTATTTGCTTCTTTGTTATTAAGATATCCTTTGAAAACGTTTGGTCCACGAACCCATAATGTTCCAACACCTGTTTCATCCATATCCCTGATTGTGCATTCAGAACATCCAATGGGAGTTCCAAAAGCGAACGGCACACGATGTTTTGACGGTCTTGAACAACAAAATGGTCCAACTGTTTCGGTCATACCATATCCTTGAACAAAAGTTATACCCAAAGATTCATAGAAACTTTCAACTTCTGGTTTTGTTGCTGCCCCACCCGCAATCATTAAATTGACACGGCCACCAAAAATATCTTGTAATGGTTTTTGAATTTTCTTAACCAGCCATCCAAAACCAATTTTTTTCAAGAACTTTTGATTTTTAAGAACAAATGACACAAACCACCACATATGTTTTTCTTTGATACCTTCTATAATCTTGTTACGAAAAACTTCGTAAAGACGTGGCACCGCAGGAATACAGTGTGGTTTATAAGTTTTGAAATCATCCAAAATATTTCTTGGGTTAATCGTTGGCTGCAACAAAATACCCATATGAAAATGCAATGGTGCCAAAATTCCAGCAGCAAAACCAAATATGTGATAAAGTGGCAAAAATCCATACATAACTTCGTTTTTATGTATCCATTTTCCCATATCTTCATAGTATTCTGATGAACTTATCAAATTGCCATGCGTCAATGGAACAACTTTTGGATTGCCAGTTGACCCAGATGTAAACGACAATGTCGCAATATCTTTTTCGGTTAATTTTGCAGGTTTTAATTTCGCATCTGCCGCCCCATCTTTTGTTTCAATATCAAAGAATTTGAAACCCTTTGATTTATAAAAGAAAGATTTCTCAGCACATACCAATTTGCACTTAACCGTTTTGGTCATGTTATCGTATTCAAAAGGTGTTAAATTTGTATCCAACAACAAAACTGTACCACCCAAATACCATATCGCGAAAAGAGTCAGTGGAAATTCAGGAATATTGTGTGACAATAAACCAACCACATCCCCAGCTTTTACACCAATTTTATGTAAAGTTGTTGCCCGTGCTTGAATCAAAGACAACGCTTTTTTGAAACTGATTTTTTCGCGTACCAAAAACAAAGCATCTGGTGATTCTTTCACCACTTGCTTTAACACTTGATACATGTTCATAACATAAAATCCTTGTTGTTTTTATATTGGACAAGGTATATTATAGTATTATAAAAAAAAGATTGCAAATATGAAAATACTAACTCTGAATATAAATTCTATACGCGCCCATATTGAAAGTTTTATGGATATTTTACGCAGAAACGAATATGACACCATACTTGTCCAGGAATTAAAGGTCGAAAACGCCAATTTTCCATATAATTTATTGGATGAATACGGATATAATATCAAAGTCTTCGGTCAAAAATCATGGAACGGGGTCGCTACTTTTTCAAAACATTCCATTGAAGATGTGATTATGGGTATGCCAAACTATCCTGATATAAATGCCCGTTTTCTTGAATCTGTAATTAACGGTCATTTGCGCGTAATAAATGTATATATGCCAAATGGCGACTGTATTGAATCACCAAAGTTCCCATATAAATTGGATTGGATGCGCAAATTCACACAATATATTTCACAATATATCGATTCCGAAGAACCAGTTATTATTGGTGGCGATTATAATGTCGCTATCGAAGATCGTGATATTTGGAATCCTAAAAATTATATCGGATCGTCCATTTCTGCGCCTGATGCGCGCGATATTATGAAACAGTGGCTTGATATGGGTTGGATTGATGCATGGCGCGAATTACACCCCGATACAAACGAATATACATGGTATGGATACCGCGGTCGCGATACTGTTGGTAATAACCAGGGTTTACGCCTCGATTATTTCCTTTGTAATAAGCGTGCGGCAAAAATGATTAAAAATTGTGAGATAGATAAAAATCCACGCTTGGCCGACAAACCAACTGATCATTGTGGATTGGTATTAGAAATCAAAGATTAGTCATCAACACGTGCCAAATCATCATATTCATGATATTTTGCGCCAACACTTTCGCGATATTCATAGGCCGCGATTTTATCTGTGCTATATTGTCCAAATAATTCTTTAATTTTTTGAACACTCGCATCTATCATAGCCTGCGCTTCATCATCTTTGTATTCAAATTTTTGAACATCGCCTTTCTTTAATTGCAAAAATTGTAAAATTGGAATATTTGATATATTTTTAACCAGAAAACCACCCGACTGCATTATATATCCTTCTAACGGAATTTGTGGCATAGTCGCATCCAATAATTGTTTTTTTGTTGGTGCCGCGCCCGTTTTAATATCTGCAACAATACCGTCCATAACCATATCAGCACGCGCACGAACATTGCGTCCTGCGATTTTAACAACACCAGATATTTCTTTATACACTTTCTTCTTGTCTTTGAAATATTCTTCAAAAAATGGTGCGATTTCACAAAATCTTTTATGCCAGAAATAGAACAAAATTGAATTTGATTCTAATTCTTGCTTTGCGCGCGCATCCATTTGTTCAATTAAACTGTCAGCCGTATAATCAGTTGCTTTTTCAATTACATCATGAACAATCGTTCCAAATTTACGCGCATCTGGCAAAACCCAATAATCATCTAATTTTTTCAATCTTAAAATATGTTTAACATAGAAAGCATACGGATTATGTATCAACAATTCAAGTTCAGTCACATAAACATCGCTTTTATCAATTGGTGGGGTTGGCGCACTGTAATCAAGTGGTTCGTATTTTACATTATCAAGTGCACGCACAGATTCTAAAACATCTTTTGCTTCGATTATATCAGAACACGCAACACGAATACGTGATAAAAATCTTGATTCTGTTGTTAATGCGCCGCCCGATTGTTTTGAACGCAACCAATATACTTCCTTTGCACAAGATAATGTCATAAAATCAAGCGCCATTAGAGACACCTTGCGATTTGGCGATGGCAATCCAATTTTGGTCGCAACATCACGCGGCAACCAAGCATTCTCGTATCCCAATGCTGAAAACATACCTTCATTAAGACCAGTCAATATTATTACATCAGCAGTTTGCATACGCGATTCAATAGTTCCCAACACGCATACATTACAATCATCTTTTTTATTTGGTCGTATTGTGACACTCCCAATAGCGTCCATAACAAAAGCACGTGCATCGAAAATATTTAAAACAATATCATTGGCACATAAAATATCAGACATATTTTTTATACTCTGCCAAATTGGGACATCTTGTTCATTTTCAACAATAAAATCAGGTTTTAATTCATATTCGTCTGATTCAATCACAGATACCAACATATCAAATAAATTATAATTATGTGATGCATATAATTCTTCAAATTCAGTTTTTTTATTTTCAATCCACCAATCAAATAAATTTAAAATACTGCGTCCCAAATCTGTCATAGTCCCAGATATACCAGATGAAAAATCGGCATTTATTCCAAAACGCAACATTTCTGTTTTTATTCTTTGATTAGCAGCCGCATCAGGCGTTATCACCAATACAGATTTATTTTGCGCAATGGCGTTTTTTGTAATTTGTGCAACTGCGCGCGCTTCTTCACTTTCGCGTGCACATTCAATCAATTTACAATTTGTTAATTTTGTTTTTATATGTTCGCCGCTGTTACCAAATGCAATATTCATTATATCTATGACATCGTTTTTGCCAACATCCAAAACATTTACATCGTTAGGCGACAAATCCAATCTTTGTAAAAATTTGTATTCACTTTTATATGGATTTGTATCTAATTTGAAATCGTCAATATTTCCAGAAATCTTTCCAGACAGAATTATTTTACCATATACTTTGTTTGCTATCGCACACATTAAATCAGCCGTAGCTGGCACAGATGCAGTCGATCCACAGACAATTACGCAATCGTATTCGTCTAACTTTTTTATCCAATTTCTAATATCATTATTTCGTTGTTGGGTTGATGTTAATTTATCATTTGGTAATTGTTTCAATATATCAAGTATGCGTGCTTTATTTTGAAAATGATTTGCATATTTTTCATCTATTATGGACGACCAATTTATATCAGCAATTTTAATACCTTCGTTTTCAAGATAATCTTGCATACGAATAAAATCACGTGCCAGCGGCAACGCGGTTGCAATATTTTTTACATGCGCATCCATAGATAACAATTTTGCAAGAACAATTATCCTTTCTTGGTTTGATACAGAATCTATTTCTTCTTCTTCTGTACCAGCACCTAATGGAATTAAATGTGGCAAAAGAACGCTGTGTTCTATTTTATCTACAATCATTTTCTCAACACTTCGCACAGCACGATTAGACGGTAAAAAAATCAACACGCGTGAAAAATCAGTTTTGTATTGCGATATCATTTCCCACAACGCATCCAGTATGCGCGTTGGATCAGACACACAAAATACATTTTTATTTAACACCAATTATTTCCTTTAATTCATCAAGACCAAATTTCTTTTCAGCCGATGTTTCTAAAATCTTTTCAAGCATAGCAGGATGATTTTCATGTGATAAATCTGTTTGAATTTTTTCACGAACACGTTTGTCTTTTTTAGTGAAAACTATTTGATAACAAATACCGTTTTGATCACAAAAATCCATTAAATCAAGATCAGAATCTTTTGGTCCTATTCTTGAATCTATTAAAATAAATAAACGACGTAACTGTGAACGATTTAATAAGTATTCTTCGAGTCGTTTTAACCAACGCATTGCATCCGCTTTTGATACGCGGGCAAAACCATATCCAGGCAAATCAACTATCATTGCTTTGTCATTAAAATTGAATAAATTTAAACTTTGTGTTCGTCCTGGTGTGTTTGATGTGCGTGCAACTTTTTCACCCAACACAGCATTTATCAACGATGATTTTCCAACATTACTGCGCCCAACAAAAGCATATTCTGTAAATGCTGTATTTGGCAAAGATTTAACTGTTTCAAAAGATCCGACAAATTTAATCATTATTTATTCACCAATTTTTTATATGCTTCTTTTTTTGAAATCCCCGTACGCGCTGCTAACTCTGCCGCAGCTGATTTAGTAGAAGAATTTGAAACTATGTCATTCACGATTTCGCTGATTTCATCATCTGTCATTTTCTTATCAGGTGCAGGTGCAACCACAATAACTATTTCACCCCGTGGTGCCTCTATATTCACTAAATCAGCAGGATATCCAATTATTGTTTCTTCATGAATTTTTGTAATTTCACGAACTATTGCAATTTTGCGCTCTGGCATAACAGACGCCAAAGTTTTAATTGTATCCATTATACGATTTGGACTTTCATAATAAATAATTGTGTGACGAATTTTATTATCATCACGAACCTTCTTTTCATCAAAGAACCCTAGAAAAGAAAACCTGTCTGTTGGAAAACCAGATAACACCAGCGCAGATATAGCAGCCGTTGGTCCCGGAACCATAAACACCCGAACACCTGCTTCACGTGCAGCACGCACAATACGAAAACCAGGATCACTTATCCCCGGCATACCGGCATCAGATACAGTTGCTATTGCCAACCCTGTTTGTATTTTTTCAATCAAAGAATCAACAACTTCGCGTTCATTATGATCATGGCACGCTACTGCTTTTGTTTTGATATTAAAATGATGAGCCAATTTTGCGAACACGCGTGTATCTTCGGCTGCAATTAAATCAGCATTTTGTAAAACTTCCACCGCCCGAGGTGATAAATCAGATAAATTTCCTATTGGTGTTCCAACGACATAAAGCCCTGATTGCATTTTAAATCCTTTTATAGTAGAATAATACATGCAAAAAGTAGGTTTTTCAATGTATATGAACAAATTTTTAATTTTTATGAGTGTTTTGCTTGCCGGATGTGGCGCAAATCATTCTTTCAAAGCAAACCAAGCCGCGACTTCTAACCCGGTTGATGTCCAAGAAAGCTATCTTTATGCTTCGTCGGTTTATGGCGCTGATAATTCTGGGCCCGCGGCAAATGTTGCTGTGTTGTTACCTATGAGTGGCGAATCAAAAACAGTTGGAAATGACATAAAAACATCTATTGAAACAGCGTTTTTGCGCAAACCAAACCAAAATATAAAAGTTTCTTTCTATGATTTATCAGGTGAAAAAGCAGAACGAAATCAAATTATAAAAACAACATTAAATACGAATCCTGATGTTGTTATCGGCCCTGTTTTTTCAGAAGATGCCACTATGGTTCGCAGTTACAAACAATCAAAAACACCTGTTATTTCATTTACATCTGATATAAATGCTTTGGGCAACAATGTTATGACCATGAATTTATTGCCAAGTCAAACTATTGAAACAATCATAGCTCAAATGATGACAGATGGCGCAAAAAACATTATTATTTTGGCTCCAAATGAAAAATCTGGTCAGTTAATGACCGCAGTAGCGGATAAAACAGCGTCTTTATATAAATTGCCTGTTGTTGGCATCTTTTATTATGATTCCGGCAATTCAGATTCTATCAAAGAAGCATCTATTCGTGCATCTATGTACGAAACCCGCAGTGCTGCAAACACCCGCGCGCGTGAGGTTTTATCTGATATCATTAACAAAGAATCTCTGTCGGCAGAAACCCGTAACAACCTTCGTAAACAACTTGAAAAATTAGAACGCAAAGATACATTAGGTGAAATTCCGTACGATGCGGTCTTGTTCCTTGGTAATGGCGAAGACGCAAAAACAATCGCATCTTTCTTGCGTTATTACGGGGTTGGGAATCGTGATGTAGCATTTTACGGAACAACACTTTGGCACGGGTCCGATATTACATCTGATTTTACTTTAAGTGGCGCAAAATATGCGACCTTGCCGGAAATATCTGATAATTTCAAAAGTTTATACAATATGGTTGCCGGCAAAGATCCAGATTATCTGGCTGCATTTGGTTATGATGCTGCTAATTTGGCACTAGGAATTATATATACTCAAAAATCAAAAGATGCATACCTTTTTGATCCAAGCGGATACATTGGAACAACTGGAATATTCAGAATTCAACCGAATGGGGAATCCGAACGCGGTTTACGTGTTATGGAATTAAATGGTTCAGGCGATGTAAATACAGTAAAAGAATCTCCAACTAACTTTATTACATTATTGTACAATGTTGATTCTACTAATTTAAGTCCTGTACCAATGCGCGAATTACAAACACGCGGTATAAACCCAGGTGATTATATAACAATACCTGAAAATTTACGCAAAAAATCTGCATACAAAACAAAAACAATCGGCGCAAATTATCGCATTGACGAAGACACGACGGATACAGAAAACAATTCTGCGCCAATACAAGTATACGAATCAGAAGAAACTGAAACTATATCGGACCCTGAATACCAACCAGTTAAAATCGAAAGCGTTTCTCGCAAATACATCGACAGTGTTGAAGTAGAAGAATAAACGCTTGCGTTTATAAAAAAATAAGATATAATCACAGGGCTTATGAATTCGTAGCGAGCATAGTTCAAAGGCTAGAATGCAAGCCTTCCAAGCTTGAAATGAGGGTTCGATTCCCTCTGCTCGCACCAAGGATGTAGCGGGTAGCGTATGAATCGGGTATCCTTACGACGCGAACATCAATTCGTTGCTAACAACGCAACTCATTGTGTTCTTATACGTTCGGATTCCCTCTGCTCGCACCACGGATTGGGCGCGCGCCGGAGTCGGAGAGCCGGGGCAGACTGTAAATCTGTTGTCTTTGACTGAGGTGGTTCGACTCCACCCGCTCCCACCAAAAACACAAACCGACCAAATGGTCGGTTTTTGTTTTTTGCTGTGATGTTGGTTTGGAAAGAATCCCTTTGGTTCGACAAGCAGTAGATTTTACAAGTGCAACGCGGTGAAATCGTCACGATTGCCGCGCAGCCGGCACACAGTGCCGAGCGAGAGACTACGAAGATACATAATTAGAAAAATCATAAAAACGGTGTTTTTTAATACGCTTTTTTATAGATTTTTATTATTGCGTATCAAGGCACCACCTTATCCCCATTTTGTGTTTATACATTTTTATGATATAATACATTCATATAATCAAAGGAGAGATTATGAAAAAAATACTTTTATTTTTACCTATATTTACTTTGGTTGCTTGCGATAATGTAGATATATCTAAATATTCGGAAGATGTTCAAAATTGTTATAATAAAACTATTTCTGGTGAAGATAATTGCACTGAAAACAAGAAGATTATTGTTAAATATTGTGAATGTATAAGTACAGGAAAAGCAGAAATAAAAGCACCAAATGGTGAATCTGTATCTGATTCAATACGCGCATGGGTTGATATGCAAAAACTTCGCGACAAATGTGCAGAAAAAACAGGTTATACTTTTTGTGAAAAAGATGAAAGCGCAACAAAATAGAATTATAACCATTTTTCGTTAAACGCTTTTACCCGTTGCATTAAATCAGTAAATTCTTTTTCTACTCGATTAATGCAAGCTGATTTCCACCAAAAAGGAACGGGTGGAGCCGCCAGAGCACCATGACACGATAGTGTCATACGAAAATGAAATTTTCGTGAATAATTGGTGCGCATGGCAACTACGAATATACATAATTAGAAAAATCATAAAAACGGAGTTTTTTAATACGAGTTTTTATAGATTTTTATTATTGCGTATCAAGGCACCACCTTATCCCCATTTTGTGTTTATACAATTTTGTGATACAATTGGTAAGTGTATATATCAAAAGGTTTTTTCTATGCCACACATCTGTCAAAGTTGTTCTATGCCAATGGAAGATGAAAAAGTTTTTGGAACGAATAAAGACGGTTCTAAAAACGCCGATTATTGTATCTATTGTTATAAAAATGGTGAATTTATAGATAAAGTTTCAATGGAAGAATACATCGACATGTGTGTTCCTTTTCATGACCAGGCCGGTATGACCGAAGAACAAATGCGTCATCATTGCGAAACCGTATTTCCAACATTGAAAAGATGGAAAAAATCCAGAACAAAGGAAAAAAACATGAATTACATTTTAGTTGCTGACAAACAAGAAGCTGACAATTTAAAAATCCCAAATAAATTAAAAGACAATGTTAAAATTATTCTATTGGGATGGGGGGCAACATCATCTATTAAAACATTATCAAAAATGTTATTGAATGGTGAAATAACAAAAAATGATAAAATATTCAATATTGGATATGTTGGATCTAATGAGTTTCCTATTGGCAGTGTTGTAATTATTGGGAAAGCGCTTAAAGAAAACCCTTCGCATACTGTCAAAGAACCACCTATAAAATTAGATGACGAATCAAAAGTTAAATGTTATTCATCACTAAATTTCGTAGAATCAACAAAACACATTGGCGTATTTGATATGGAACTTTACACGCTGGCAAGCTTTTTCAAAAAAATAAAATCTGTAAAAATTGTTTCAGATAATTTGAATTATCATGAATATAAACAAGCATCGATTGAATCAGCATGGCAGAAAGCGAATAAAATTTTATTTCAATGGATAGAACAATAAAAAAACACCGGCAAATGCCGGTGTTTTTATTATCTTTGTTTTTGCTTAATACCACCAAACACAAAACTTATTTCAGTACCTTTTATTACTGTACCATCTGTGCGGTGTTGATCGTAAAAACCTTCTAATACAACTTCATTTGGTTCTACCGTATCGCTCGTTGCTTTGCTTTTACGAGCAGGAGCGCAATAAACATTGTTTAAACCAGTTGTTAAGTTTTCTTCTTCACCATAATACAAAGGCGACGATACGGCTATTGACATATTTTCGTTACTTGCATCATCTCTTGAAGTATAAAATTTAACATCTGAAGAAAGTGGCGATACTTCACGAACCCCCGAAAAATTATTATGGATTTTATTATATATACCCCATACATTTTCTGGTAAATCAGACTGGTAATTTTCAACATAAAATTCAATCTGTTGTGTGTTACGATTTGTGATTACTTTCACCGTATACCAATTATTGAAAGGCATTGTCAAAGTATCAGCAACAGTTCCATGAGATAATGTTGCCGCGGCAGAATCTGTTTGAAATACACGCAATCCAACCCCAACAATTCCACCATAAGAATGCGGACTGTCTGTATTATCTGTTGGCATCACAGATACATATGCCGTTCCTTTAAAATTCATTGGATCGGATGGCGTTTGTAAAACTTTGCTGTCCACACCACCAAAATAAGGGAAAGTTTCGTGTTTACTTGGTTCGCCCTTGACAGGTGTCGATCCTTGAACCAAACCAAAATCGGCATGTCTTAAACCAATTTTATTTCCTTTTGAAGACATTCCTATTGTATCTATTTCAAACTTCCATCGACCATTACCGTCTATGATAGCTTGATAAATATGTTGTACATGACCTGCATCAGCATTTATAGATTCAAGATGATCTTTGGCCTTTTTTGCCAACGCACTGTCTGACATATTTTCAAACTCCAAATGATACAGAGCATCAGAAACACCTTCTATTTTCCAGTCTTCTCTTGGATCAGGGAAACAACCCCCAACATAAAAACTCCATCCTTCCGCTCTAAAGAAAGCCGTACCATCTTCAGATGAAACATTGACGCGTCCAAGATATTCTTCGGTATCGTTGGAATAATCCAAAGTTTCTGAATCTTCGTCATTTAATTCAAAACTATAAAGACCTTCGATTCTATTTGATACAGCATAAGGTCTGATCATACAATCTCCACCAACAAAAAATTTCGAACCATTAATATCAGACAAATGTGTCATAAACAAATCGTTCGATTGGGTTTGGTTATTAACATCAGCATATTGGCCAGTTGGCATATTTTTATCGTTGACTTGCATTTCTGGTTCCATAGCATCTTTACATGCGGTCATTCCGCCCATTAAACCAGCCAACAAAAAAACTTTTGCGTTTTTTATATGATTTGAATATAAATTCTTAAAAAATGGATTTGTTTTCATAATAAAACCCTTTATTTTTTCGGTTAAAATAACGCTAACACATAAAAATCTTTTGTCAATAAAAAATCATAAAAAAACACCGGGGATTCCGGTGTTTAATACAAAGCATTATTTCATTGGTGGAAAACAATTATTTCCGCCATCTGGGCAACAAACCATCCAACCATCACCTGCATCAGTATAAACTTCGCCAGCACAACAACCATTTTTATCTGGTCTGTTTCCGTCTGGACATTTAACAAAAAAACCATCCCAATTTATCACTAAATAATGCGCAACATACCCAAACGATCCACCAAGAATAAAAGCGGCCAAAACAAACATCCATAATTTAGATTTTGGCGATGATTTTTGTTTAATTGGTTTCTTCACGATTTTCTTTTTCATATGTCCCACCTATTCTTCAATTATTTTTTCTAACTGAATTATAAAGTCAATTGCAGGATTAGTCAATTTTTTTGCTTTTTCAATCATACGTTCTGCCTCTGCCTGCATTTGAAGACGTTTATATGTTTCAACAATTTCAATTGATTCTTCTTCATCATCCAAGTTATCATCAGTTAATGCACGTGCAATTTCTAATTCTTGTTTTGCCATTTCTTTATATTTACCAGAATTTTCAGGGCATCCACGTTCTGACAAATTCGCATATATTTTTGCATTATCGATATGATCTTCTGAATCTTGTGATTCCACCGGTCTTAATCTTTCCTGCAAAAGCATCTCGATTTGCCCACACGTTGTTTCTGGTAATTTTTTTTCTTCAATTTTTGGTTGTGGTTTGGGTTCTTCAAAAACCCTGTTTAAACAATTTTCAGAATAAACTTTGTTCAATTGCGCGATCAAATCCGGCTGTTGATTTGTTGCTGCCATCATAATTTTATTTGCTAATTCATGACACTGATATTGTGTCATTGTTGAATGGTTTACTCGATCAGAACCATTTAATATAAAACCAACAACCATACCCATTAAAAACAGGATAACCAAACCAACAATACCGTATACGGAATATCTTTTTTTATTTTCTTGTTTTGTCATTTCTCTCTCCTTTTTATTTTTATTATTTTACTATACCATCTTTGATGGTAATAATTCTATCTGCTTTTTTTGCCAAATTCATATCATGCGTCACAAATAACATTGACATTTTGTTTTTACGAACCAAACTAAGCAACAAATCAAAAACAGTTATTGCGTTTTGCGGATCCAAAGATCCAGTTGGTTCATCCGCCAATAATATTTCAGGATTATTTGCAATTGCGCGTGCAATTGCGACACGTTGTTGTTCACCCCCAGACATTTCAGATGGGAAATGATTGCACCGGTGTGCAACATTTGCCGCTTTTAATAATTTCATAGCCCGACTATTTGCAACACTTTCATCCATACCATTTGCCAACATTGGCAACACTACATTTTCAAGCGCGGTAAAATCAGAAAGCAGATTATGTTTTTGATAAACGAAACCTATTTTTTGACGACGCAACATTGTACGTGTTTCTTCACTGATTTTATCAACAGGCATTCCATTTATAAATATATCCCCACCTGTTGGTTTATCAAGCAATCCCACACATTGTAATAATGTAGATTTTCCAGAACCACTTTGTCCAACAAGTGCGACTATTTCACCGCGATACAAATCAAAACCACCACCACGTAAAATCTTTAATGGTTGACCACCTTCGACAAATGTTTTTTTAATATCACGAACAGACATCACTATGTCTTTTCTCGATATTTTTGATAAAGAATTCAAAATACTTGCCATAGTTTTTCCTTATTCATTACGAAGTGTTTCAACCGGATCTGTGTTCGCTGCACGCCATGCCGGGTATAGCGTTGCCAAAAAAGCCAGCGCAATCGCAATTATTGCAATACTGATTACTGTAGAAGGCACCAATTTTGATGGTAATTCTGATAACGAATACAATTGTGCCGGGAACAAATCACGCCCAGTAACAAATTGGAAAAATTTACGAATTGGTTCGATATATATTGCCATCACAACACCAATAAATGTTCCAAATACTGCACCAATAATACCAATGCTTGTGCCAGCCAATATAAATATTTTCATCATAGATTTGCGTGATACACCAAAAGTACGCAAAACTGCGATATCTTTATTTTTATCTTTAACCAACATAACAAGTGATGAAATTATATTAAATGCAGCAACGATAACTATTAACAACAATATTAAAAACATCACACTTGATTCAACCTGAAGAGCGCCAACAAAACCACGATTTAAATCGCGCCAATCACGAATAACAAAACCGTCAGGCAACAAAGCATCCAATGCACGAACAACTGTTTCACTTTGTTCTGCATCAGTTAAAAATAAATCAATATGGGTAACACTGTTATCTATATTCAAATATTTTTGAGCGCTGTCCAGCGGCATAAATATATAACCGTTATCATATTCATACATTCCCATAAAGAACGAAGAAACAACAGGATACGCCATTATACGCGGCATTGTTCCAAACGGAGTTGCTGTTCCACCATTTGCAGCAATCAATGAAACTTTGTCCCCATTTGTCACATGCAAATTACGTGCAAGTGACGAACCAATTATCAATTCATCATCTTTGACTTTGTCTAAACTTTTTCCATATATGCGCGTTCCTGTATTAGTCTTGGCAATTAAATCAGGCATTCTTATTCCACGAACCATTGCGCCTGAATTATTTCCATTCGCAGATGCCATTATTTGACCTTCGGCAATTGGGACAATCGAAGTTGTGTATTTTGCAACCACTTTATTTTGACGCATTTTGTCGATTAAGAAATCATAATCAGAAATTGTTCCGGCCTGGTGGTAAACAACAACATGACCGTTCATGCCAATTATACGCGACAGCAATGTATCATGAAAACCGCCCATCACGGACATAACAACAATCAAAGTTGCGACGCCCAACATAATACCAATCAGCGAAACCCAAGAAACAACAGAACCAAAGCCACGTTTTTTCGCGGCCATGTATCTGAATGCTATCTTTTTTTCTAATCTTGAAAACAACATTTTTATTTCCGTTTATTTATTCATTTAAAAAATCACGCAATGCATCACCTGATAGCGGTGTCATTTTTTTAACACTGTCTGTATCCACGATAGAAATCAAACGTGGCGACATAAACACAACCAATTCTGCAAAAGGTGATATCAGTGTTTCGGGTGTTGTTACAAACGAATGTGTTGGTATACCAATAATCACATAATTATCACCAACATTAGATGGGATTTTGAACGAAGACAATTCGCCATTGCTTGTGCTTAATACAATCTTAGCATCTATCTTTTTGTATCCACCATAATTGCCGTACGTTCCCGTTGCACCAATAATCAAATCTGTTTCAAGACGGTCTTCTTTGCCACATTGACCGATATCAAAACGCGATTGCCATCCGTTTGGAATTGCAAATGTTCCCTGGGAAATCAAAACCATGCTGGCTTGCTGAGAAATAAATTCTTGTAATGTTTTTGTATTTATTTCAGGACTTACTACTAATGCACGTCCAACGACACCCGGTATAGACATATGAATATTATTTTCACCAAATGCTGGCAACATATTCATCCAAACAATTGCATCATCTGCTTTTGGATAAACACGATATACATCTATATCCCACGCTAAAACATATTTTTTAGACGCGACATCAGAAATAATTTTTGAAACTTCGCGTTCGGTCTGATAATCGCCTTCGAAAACAACTGTTTTATCCTTCCAATTTACTAATAAATTATGGATATCAGCGCCACGCATAGCGTCCAACATCGCCATAATTATAGTTTCATCTTTTGGCATTTTTATCATCCATTTACCATGGCCAGTTAAATGAATTTCACCAAATTCAGCATCATACGAATAATAAACACGCCCCAGTTTCGCCATTAATTCAACAGCATCTGTCAAAGAACTCGTAGAAATAGATCCTGAAATTTTTTCAAAAGTTGCCTGATCTTCAATCACAGAAATATCAGTGTCTTCCAATAATTTTTCAAGTGCGTCTTTTACATACATCTTTTTGAATTCATAATCAGAAACTTTCAAATCTGGCAACGCATCGCCTGTATTAAGGCGAACTATTTCTATCTTTTCTTCTGGAACGACTGAAACGACACTTTGATTATCCCAATCAACCGTACATCTTTTTGGTAAATCCAGCGCAAAATGTTGAACTGTATCAGTAGTTAACGCTGCTTTTTTTGGGAAAATAGGCACTGAATTTTCATCTATGACCCTATTTTCAACAACATTCACTGTGTCATATTGTTGTATGTTTCTGTTCATGTCAGTACATCCCGCAATACCCAAGGAACAAAATCCAACCAATATAAAAATTGCGTTTTTTATGTAATTTTGTGCCATTTCCTTTCCTTTTTTTATTTCTTTAATCTATTTATACTAAATATTCATAACTTTTTCAAACTCTTCTAGCGTCATTTCATAAATAGGTTTTTGATTAGGCGTAGTAAGATTTTTTACCTTTTCAAACTGTTTTTCAAACAAATCCATCATAGATTGAATTTCGTCTGGGATCATTTCACCCGACTTTTTTAACCTGTTCCCATATTCTACAACATATTCTAAAACATCAGCGGCAAAAAAGCGGCCGACATAATTTTCTATTGCAATTCCGCCCTTTTCAACACATATAGCAGACAAAACAGTGGCCATTTCATTATAAAAATTTGCTAATTTTACATAATTTTGAACAGACAGTGCCATGGTGTTTTCTCCTTATCCTTTTGATACATTATAAAAACTATTGCCACGGGAACGCAATTAAATTATAATAATAAATTATGAGAATGAAATATTTATTTTTTGTACTGGCTCTATCGGCATGCGCATCTGCAAATCGTGGTTCGATTGACGACGCTACAATATTAAATTGGGAAAATGACGCTGTAACAACCGAACAGTTTATTCGCGACCATAAATCGTGCCTTGGGATAAAAGATAAAAATTATGTTCCAAGATCAAGAATAGCTAAATTATTATCCCCAAACCAAAGTGCACAAATGCCTGATTGGGATGGTCTTTGGGTGACATTTCAATCTAATGAATACAAAGATGTCGGTCAGCGCGCTCTGCTTTCTGTGCCACCTAACACTGCTTCTAAATCGGTTGGATATTATCGCAAATGTATGTTAAGACGCGGTTATTTACTTCGTGCAAAATAAATTATTACGACCATTGGCTATTTTATAAAAATGTGGTATAATATATACCATGAAAAAATCCTTGTTCTTTTGGTTGTATTTTATTGTGTCAATTATATTGGCGGTTTATTTCGCGGCTCGTATTATAACAAGTCAAATGGGGCGCGGCCCTGTTTCATACGTAAAACATATTTCAATTATCAGCGATTCGAAGGATGCAGATCTTGAATCTGTTAAAATGGCGATTGGTATTACAAATGGAACTAATATAAAATCCGTAGATTTACACCAAATTAACAAACGTATTATGAACGTACCGGGCATTAAGAACGCATCTACGCGTCGTTTAGCAAATGGTGATATTATTGTGAAAACCCAGCAACACAAAATTGCCGCCCAGTGGAGTGACGGTGTAAATTTTTATCCGTTATCATTAGACGGTGTAAAAATAGATAAACCGACTAGTGAACGCAATTCAAACACCATTGTTTTTCAAGGCATAGTCCCTGGCAATCTTGACGAAATTATAAATGGATTAACACCTATTTCTAAATATATAGATTATGTAAATATGGTTGAATCAAGACGTTGGAATATTCATACAATAAACGGAACTGTAATTTATTTACCAGAAGACAATCTATCAATTGCCGTAAACAAGATAAATGTATTAAATCAAACGCACAAAATATTATCACGACAAATTGATATTATAGATATGCGCGATAATGCAAGAATTTTAGTAAAAACAAAGAAATGAAACTTTCTAATTCGTCATTTTTATGTTTAGACATTGGAACATATGGCGTGCGTGGATTTGCACACTGTGTGCGCGATGCGCGTATTACACAATCTGCAATGCATTTTGTAAAAAACACAAACACTATATTTGCGTTAAGAAAAACAACAGACGAATTAGAACAACAATTAAAAACTCATTTTAATTATATTTTTGTGACTGGTAATTTTGGTATGTCAGATTTCAGAACGGTATCTGACACAATGTTATGGAATGACGAACATAAAATAACGGAACTTGATTTACGACATCAAATCGCAAAAATACCATCATTAAAAGATTTTTATGCAATGCATATTATTCCTGTTTTTTACGGAACACCAAAAGTAAAAAATATTGGAAACACTCCGATTGGACACATTGATACACAATTAAAATCTATATTCAGTGTAATATCCTATGAAGAAGATAAAACCAGATATATATCTGATATATTACGGCGCGCACATATCCAAGCCAGTGGTTTTCTTGATCCAACTTTTTTACAAAATTTAATTTACAGAAAACAAGATGAAAAGGTTTTGTTTTTAGATTTGGGACACGAATATACAACTGTATCCATATGGACAAATCGTGGACCATTGTATTTTAATAAAATAAAATTTGGTGGCCGCGATATAACGAACGCTATTTCAATCGGATTGCAAATTGGTGTAAATGACGCAGATACATTAAAAGTAGCAGTATCAAGCGCTGTTCCAAACGAAATGGACAGATTTACACCTGCGGATTCATCCGAAAAATTTGCATCTTTTTCTGTTTCAGATATAAACGATATATTTATTCCAAAATTGAAAGAATTATTAAACATTGTTTTTGATCAATCACAAAAATATATCGAACAATATAAACCTGAAAAAATAATTTTGACAGGCGGTGGCGCAACAATAAAAAATATAAACGAATTAATTGAAAAACATTTCAAACTGCCGGTGGAAAATCTCGGGGACAGTGCATCTATAAACGCATTATCAGAACACATATGGAATAACAATCTTGATGAACGCAATGCGTATATTCAAAAGCAACAAAAGATTGAAAATTTAATTAAAAAAATAACAAAAATTTTCCATCGTAACAAAAGTTCAAAAAAGAAGAAATTCATTCCAATTTTACCAAGCACTCTGTGTTTTGATATGTCTGATATGACAACATACACAATGTTTGCCAGTGCCGGAATATCTATGATACACGTTGATATAATGGACGGTTTTTATGTTAATAAAATTGCCGGCGGCATTAAAGAATTATCACAAATAAGATCAAAAACGGGCGCACATTTACATGTTCACTTGATGACCGAAAGCCCATCTGTTTGGGCGCGTGACGCTGTAAATGCTGGGGCCGATACTGTTATAATTTCAACAAATACTTCTGGTGTCAGAGATGCAATTAAAATTGTAAAAAATGCCGGGAAACGTTGTGGTATCGCATTAAATCCTGATTCAAACATTGAAATATTAATTCCTATATTAAAACAAATTGATGAAATTATGGTTATGGCTGTTAATCCTGGGGCTGCCGGCCAAGAATTTGATGAAAACGTCATTCAAAAAATCAAATCATTAAATTACACACGTAAAAAACACGGGCTTAAATATGTGATAAGTGTTGATGGTGGTATAAATCCTGATACGGCAAAACAATGTTGGAATGCTGGCGCTGATTTATTAATAAGTGGTTCCTACCTTGCAAAAGCACCTGATTTTGATTTGGCAGTACAAAGTTTATTGAAGCACTAATTTACGCCCCATGCCATTTTCTGATATAAAAACATGAATTGTGTTTGCTGGTAATTTATCTTTTGCAATATCAGGCCATTCAATTAAAGTAATATCATTATCAATTGCATATTGCAGACCAATTTCTTCGAGTTCTGATGTATCGTTTATTCTGTATAAATCGAAATGTGAAATACCGTCATAATTTTGAACAATAGTGAAAGTCGGGCTTGGCACAACAGTATTTTCCCCACGCAAAGTTTTAATTATTTCACGCGCGATTTCACTTTTTCCCATACCTAAATCACCATGCAAAGCCACAGTTTGTGGCGCACGCAGACTTTTAGCAAATTCACGTGCCCATGCACGTGTTTCATTTACATCGTTTAAAATAAAAACTTGTTGTTTCATTCTTTATTCCACCAATAATAAATCATCTTCTAATTTATGAATTGTGTCACGTAATGTGGCCGCTTCTTCAAATTCAAGATTTTCAGCCGCCTTTTTCATGCGTTTTGTTAATTCAGCAATCTCTTTACGCAAACTTGCTGCATCCCAAACACCACTTTTATTATAAACGAACTTTTTCGATTTGTCAGTTTTTTCTTCTTTTTCACGAACTTCATCAAAAACAGATTTAGATATTGTTTTTGGTGTTATATTATGTTGTGTATTATACGCTTCTTGTTTTTCGCGTCTTCGTGCAGTTTCATCCAGCGCAGCACGCATAGATTCTGTTATCGTATCGGCATATAAAATAACACGACCATTCGCATTACGCGCAGCGCGTCCAATTGTTTGTATCAGCGAACGTGTCGAACGCAAAAAGCCCTCTTTATCTGCATCCATAATCGCAACCAATTCACATTCTGGAACATCTAAACCTTCACGCAAAAGGTTTATACCAACCAACACATCGTATTTTCCAAGACGTAAATCACGTAATAAATCTATGCGTTCTAATGTATCTATATCAGAATGTAAATAACGCGCCTTTACACCATTTTCACATAAATAATCTGTTAATTGTTCAGCCATTTTTTTGGTCAGTGTTGTAACAATAACACGCCCTTTTGTCTTTTTAACTTCATCAAGCAAATCATCAACCTGATTTAATGTTGG
>CAMVAB010000003.1 GCA_947165335.1 uncultured Pseudomonadota bacterium
TAATGATTGTATTAAATAATGAAAGGATTATCAAGTTGCTAAATAAAAATTCTGACTTTGCGTTGGCTGTTGCTAATCTAGCCGCAGCTGCTATATCTGCAAACCCAAAATTAACCATGAAAGAGGCCGTAAAACAGGCACGAGAATCTTTGCGCGGGGCATCTGTTACGCCACAACAAATTGCAGATTCTGTTACAGATGATGCATTACAATGTCTTGAAGATGGAACATGGCATGTGATGTTAAAAAGATATATAAGACGCAAATTCAATATGTCCCCAGAACAATATCGTGAAAAATGGGGGCTTCCAGTAAACTATCCTTTCGTTGCAAAAAGTTATGCACAAAAACGTTCAAAAATAGCAAAAAAGACAGGACTCGGTAAAAAATAGGGAGTTAAAAATGTCTTTGGTGGATAATTTTAAAAAATTTGTATCTGAAATATCTGAGCGTTATAAATATGCGCGTGGCAACAAAGGTAAATTAGAAAATAAATATAAACAATTAAAAGATTGGAAACCCATTGATAATCTTGGTAAAACAGGGCGCCTAGCAGGTTTAGCTGGTGTCGATATTTTATGGGGATTGTGGTGTTTATTAAAGTTTACAGCAAAAGATACAAAAGCGGTTGGTAATAAAATATTTGTAGACAATGCTTTGATAGATAAATTAGAAACAAAAAAATATAATTTAGAAGTTAAAGATAAAGATTTAAAATTTGTACAATATTTTAAAAGTCTTCAAAAATCTAATCCGCGTATGGCTGCAAAATTACATCTGTGGATGCTGTATGCTTTGACAGGCCTTTTGATAACCGGTGGTATAAAAATTGTAAAGAATAAAGAGAATATAAAAGAGACGGTTAAAGAATGGGAAGAAGATAAGGAAGTCGAAGAAGAAATAGACGAAGAGACACAACACTGTTTTTCTGCATATAAAGAAAAATTGCAACCGATAACACCTTGGTTGATTTCAGAACTTATTTTGTGCGAAGGCACAAATACGAGAGATGGTAAGCATGTGCCGTATAAAGATTCAAGGGGAATCTGGACTATTGGTTTCGGAAGTACTGTTCTTAAAGATGGAAGTCGTGTAACAGCAAACACCCCGCCAATAACCAATGAAGAAGCGTATGATTTAG
Source organism: uncultured Pseudomonadota bacterium (assembly GCA_947165335.1). Classification (GTDB taxonomy): domain Bacteria; phylum Pseudomonadota; class Alphaproteobacteria; order Rs-D84; family Rs-D84; genus Enterousia. Next base: position 1,142 of record CAMVAB010000003.1, read on the forward strand.
CCTGTTGGCATTTGGAAGATCATGAAACTTTTTTTCTTTTGTATTGTTATGGTGTCGCTAATCCATCATTAAAGGTAAGAAACACCGGAGAAGCGTTCGGGCTTTGTTCTAATATTTATAACGCAGGGACAAATTGTATCGAAAATCCAAATGATCGTAATCATAAAGAGAGGTTTACAATATTACGCGAAGAATATAAAAAATATGGTGCTGCAATACAGGATTCTGTAGTCGCAGAAATATTTAACAAATACCCGGTAACTTCAAAAACATCTTTTGGTAATGCATGGATGGAAACGCATGACATGCAGAATATGGCAGATTCTCTGGGTAATTTTATGAGGGGTGGTAACGGTATGCACTGGCGCAGGTGGTTGGAAGCAGGGCTTATCACTGGGGATATAAATCCGAAAGATTTATTAGAATGCCCAGAGAAAGGTTTGTCTGATTTCTATCATTATATCGAAGTTGTTTCTGACAGAAATGGAGTGTTGGCTTTGTGGGACAAAACTGAAAATGGATATACCCCAAGAAAATCAACATATACAGAATTTAAAAACTGGCTTGAAAATCCGTTGATGTGGGATAAAAAAACCGAAAAAATATTGCCAATAAAACGCAAAAAAGTCAAAGATGTTTTACCTTCTGAAATTTTGCAAGAATGTGAACGGGGACAATGTGAAATTGGGGTTCGTGTGCAAAAACAAAAACAGCAGACAGAAATTGTAGACAACAAAACATATACTATCGGTTATGAAGATTATTATAAATCTGCTATTGCTTCTTATAAACAAGGCGATTATGAAATTGCATTAACGACACTTGATAGTTTGATATCTGTATATCCAAACAATGCTTTGTTACATAATGATATGGCACTTATTTATAATAAAATGGGCAAATACGATAAAGCGCTCGAACATGCAAGAATAATATTACATGATATTGGTGATAAATCGCAATATGGGGCTGCGCAATATAATGCAGGTGTTGCATATGAAAACAAGGGCGATTTACAAAAATCATTACAAAATTATAAATTATCTTTGTCTAATGGTAATAATGATGCACGCGAAGCGATTAAACGTGTTCAGAAAAAAATCAAACAACAACAAACAAAAGCTGTTGCTTTTAATGACGGTATTTTAAAATTAAAAGAAAAACAAAATCAACAACATGGTTTTATTGAATATCCAAACAATGATTATACAGCATAGGAAAAACATTATGAAAGTTTATGTGAATACAGAAAATAAGAATTGGAAAAAATATAAAATAAATTTTGAAAAAATCGCGAATGCGGCGGTAAGTAGCGCACATAAAGATTCAGAAGTTTCTATCACGTTAGTTGATGATAAACAAATTCACAAATTAAACAGAAAATATCGCGGCATAAACAAACCAACCAATGTTTTGTCTTTTGAATTGGGTGATGATGTTTTACTGGGTGATGTTTTTATTTCATTAGATACTGTTAAACGCGAAGCAAAAGATGCTGGAATTTCTGTCGAAGAGCATGTTGCACACATGGTTGTGCATGGCGTATTGCATTTACAAGGGTACGATCATATCAAAGACAGTGAAGCAAAAATAATGGAAAACAAAGAAATACAAATATTAAAAAAATTAGGTTATAAAAACCCATACGAAGAAGATTTTGTATGCAACGATAAATCTTGTTGTCCGGGACGTTTTATCACAAAAATTGAATCTGTTAAAATTCGTGAAAATAGTTTCTTATGGTATTTAACTGCTGGCGTTTTAGGTGTTCTAACTTCTTTTGGTTTTGCACCATTTTATTTGTGGATGTTATCGTTGATTGGAATTGGTGGTATGTATGCATTATGCACAAAACAAAAAAAACATATCAGTTTTCTTAAATCTTGGATTTTGGCATTTCCGTTTGGTGCATTTTATGGTATAGCAATGTTTTGGTGGGTGCTTAATTCTATTTATGTTATTCCAGAATTGACGGCACAATTTGCTGTTTGGACGATACCTGCATTAATTGGTATTGGAATACTTTGTGGTGTGATTTTATCTTTGCCTTTTGCTGTTGTGCGTTATTGCAACAGAAAACCAATGCAAAGGGCGATTTTATTCGCGTGTATATGGACTTTGGTTTTGTGGGGGCGCGAATGGTTTTTAACAGGTTTTCCTTGGAATCCAATTTCAAATATAACAATGAATATTCCAATGGTTGTAAATTCAATGTCTTTGTGGGGGGCGCTTGGGTTAAGTTTTGTAATAATTGGTTTAATCGCTTCGTTTGTTGAATTATTAAGAAATAAAAAATCAAATTGGTTCGTTTTTGTTTTGTATGTGGTTTTGTTTTTAATTGGTTGTGCGTTTGGATATCATAATATGAAAAGTGCTGATAATATAGCAAATAAAACTCAGCTAATCAGAATTGTACAACCGGCACAAGCCGCCGTATACAAGATGCCGACATCGCGACAGGAAGCGCAAGAAATAGCAACACAAAAAATACGTGATTTGTTTGTTTGGGCAACAAGCGATAAAAGTGAAAATCCCGATTTGATAGTTTTTCCGGAAACTGCATACCCTTATACTGTTGTAAATAATGATTTCCCATTATCTCGTGTGTTAAATGCAAATGTTATTATGGGTGCAAATTATTATCATGAAAACAAAATGTATAATTCGATGGTTGTTGCAGATAAAGACGGCAGGGTACAACATATATACAGTAAATCTCATCTTGTTCCATTTGGCGAATACAGACCTTTTGGTGATATTATACCAACACCAGGACAATTAACTTCTGGTAATGGTAAAGAGATAATAAGTATAGATATGAATGAAGGCAAATTTGTTTTTGCACCTGCAATTTGTTATGAAATAATTTTTTCTGATTCTTTAATTCCAAACAATGAAATGCCGGATGCAATTATAAATATAACAAATGACACTTGGTTTGGCAGAACGCCTGGGGTTTATCAACATCTCGATATGGTTCGCAGATATGCAATTGAATCGGGCGTTCCTGTTGTGCGTTCTAATTATTCGGGGATAAGTGCGTTTATTGCAAGTGATGGTAATATTATATCGTTAATGCCAGTTGGACAGACGGGCAGTATTGACGGTTTTGTATGGGGCAGTCATATTACATTATACAGAATAATAGGACGTAATTTATGGATGGCATTTATTTTGATGTTTTCAATATTTGCTTCAATATCCATATCCTTATTTCAGAAGAAAGATTAGAATCTGGCAATCTTGATTCATCAATTTTGTTGATTATAGATGCAACAGAAATGTCGCGTTCTTTTGCAATTTGGTAAAGAACATCACAAAACTCTTTTTCTAAAGAGATACTTGTTTGATGTCCCGATAAAGATACTGATATTTTATGCATTTTATATTTTCCCTACTATTAAACAATCAATCATAGAACGTATTGGATCATCATATTTGCGCAAAACAGACAATGTTAAATTATCCAACATGAAACAATTTCCAAATGTATCAAATGCAAACCAAAATAAATCGTTGCGACCAAAAACTGTTTTTCCAAACAGGTTTTTATTTCCGATCATGTCTTTGTTTATTTGTATAATCGAAGGCAGGGGATATTTTATTCCGCGTTCAATTTCCTTTGGTCCAAAAATACATGCAGACCCCAACGTAATAGCAGAACATGATTTATATAATTCTTGAATAAATGGTGCCAACATAGCGCAACGCATGTTTTGTAAATCAGTATTAGCGAATACGATTTCTTTGTCTTCGCATTTTGGAAAAACAAATGCCCCACGAGATTGCATCAAAGATATAAATTCATTTGTTGTCATTTTTATTCGTTTCCCCGATCTGCCATAAAATTAAATGCTGCCTGACTTAATCTATCCGAAGACGCGTTGCCACCATCTCCGCCACCACCAGTATGTGTTGTTAAATAAACTTTCTTTTCAGGGTTTGGTAAAAATATTGTTTTTGCGTCACTTTGTTCAATGATAAACCTATCGAGATTGTAAGAGTGCGGAAAAGTCCAACACAAAAACATATTTTCAATTTCAAGTTTTCCACCCCACAAAAGCGGTATTTTAAAACGTATAGACAAATTATCAGGTAAAGATTTTCCCATAATTAAATTTACAAATTCATCCTGGGGCAAATTCATAAATACAATTTCTTCCATTGAATCTGAGAGTGACATTAGAAATTCACGACGAAGTTCAGAATATTTTTGAAACCAATCAGAATCTAATTTACATGCCGTTGGTGTATATTCCATAACAGGCATATCATCCATACCCATGGCAATCAGTTTTTGTTGTGCAGATGATTCATTTAATTGCATCGTGTTTTCCTGTTACAGATTTTTTACATATTGTATGATTGTATCAATATATTCAGAATAAGAATCAAAAGTTTCTTGGTCATCTTTATCTATGTTGCTTGCTGGGTTTCCAGAAATGAAGTCTTTCAAAACATCTATGGAAGGAACAATTAAAATAGATTCATCTTTGGTCGCCATATTTAATGTATCGACAACGAAAGGATAAATGTTAATAGGAATATCTGATAATGTATCTTCAAAAACAGAGCGTAATTTTTCAACAGCATTTTTCAAATCTTCTGTTTTGCAATCTACGCCACCAATCCAAACAACTTCATTATTGCCAATCGCAAAAAGATTAGGTGTAAACCCAGAAATTGTTGGGTTTGGTTTGACCAAATATTTCGCATCAGTAAATATTTGTGCCAAAACGGAATTATATGGATTTTGTGATTGTGTATTTTGTGTTTGATATTTTTGTGTCGGTTCTGAATTGTGTCTTTGTTCGGCAATTTCAGCCATGTTTTTTGGTAAATGTAAACGCGGTGGACGTACATAAGGTATAGCGGTCGCTTCTAGTTTCTGTTCTTTGGGTTGCGGTTCTTCTCTGATGACCGGTTCAACAACAGGTGTGTTTTGTTGTTCGATGTGTTCTTCTTTGACAATTTTTCTGTGTTTGATTATCGGTGCATTTATAATTATCAGGCCAGACAAAAATATAAACAGCGCAATACCAATAGAAACATAAAATAATGTATTTATTGGTGTGTGTGTTGCCTGTAATTGTGCCAATTCATCCCAATGCTCTTTGAAAAACAAATCAAAACCAAATTTAATATTCAACCAAAAAGATAGGCCAAGCAGCACAGACAGCCCAAGTAATATTGATAATAAAATATGTTCTAATTTATTTCTCATTTCTGTTCTATTTTATCATATTTTATGATAAACTGGAAACAAATGATTGAAGTAAATGAAATTTTTTCTGATTCCGACAAAAGAATCGCGCTTTGGTGTAATGAAGTAGAAGATACTAACGATTTAGCCATAATGTGTGAAAATATTATGGAAAGCGGGGCTGGTTTAATATCTGTGCCGGAAAACATGGTCGAAAATATATGGGTGTATCTTGAAAAATCGCCAATAAAAATATTAACCAGGTTCGATTTTGTTTCAAATCGCAAAACTATAGATAACGATATTTCTGATTTGGCTAAAAATGTAATAAATGTGTGTAAACATGGCGCCGATGGCGTTCAGATTTTTATTAAAATGGTCAGTTTTGAAGATTTTTGCGAAAAAATATCGTTGGTCAGGGATGATTTGTTCTTTTGCAAAGATTTGTGTATTGTCATGGATATAGAAGATGTTGATATAAATAATTGGCTGGGCATTTTTGAAAAATTGCGTACTATCGGAGCAAAAGCTTTGGCGTTTACTTTGAATGAAGATATGGGGCAACGTTCTGATTTTGTGGGGCGTATTTACGGGATGCTCAAAAATTGGGATTTTGATGGCGAATTGCATTTTATGTTAGATAATAATTTTGATCGTATGGATCAGGTAATAAATTTAATAGAATCTGAAAAACCAGAATTAAGTGAACGTGTTAAATTTTTTCTTAATTATTAGATAAAATCAGATACTTTGGATTTGATGTGCCCGCTTTGTTTTTCATTTGATAGCGGGTTTTTATAATATCCAAATCAGTAGATTTGATTTTAAGATTTGTTTGTTTTAATTGTTCGACTATCCAATCGTAATATTCCCAATGATCTGTACCAATTATAATTTTTCCGGTTTTTGATAAATGTTTTGATAACAGATTCAAAAATTCGTGGTTAAGCAAGCGACGTTTTTCATGTCGCGCCTTTGGCCATGGGTCAGGGTGCAATACCCATATTTCATCAAATTTGGAATCGGGAAACTTTTTTAATAATAAACGAACATCATCTGGATGAACGCGGATGTTTTTATATTGTTCCATCAAAGAATTGTCCGATTCGGATGTGATGGCTGAAAGCAGGGCGGCAACCCCATTTGCGAAAGGTTCAGCACCAATCACAATAGATTCCTGGTTGTTTATAGATAAATCGCGTAAGTGTTCGCCATTACCAAATCCAATTTCAAGAATTGTATGTTTGTTGCCAAAATCCGCGGATTTTGGGGCAATTTTTGGCAACAAATTTTCCATCAGCCATTGTTTGCGGTTCGACAATTTCTTGCCGTGACGACGACCAAAGGTTCGAATTTCTTGTGCGTTTAAATCTTTTAATTCTTGTTTTTCCATATATTTAGTATAAAATCAGTTTGTTATAAAAACAAGGTGAAATAAAAATGCGTAACGGATTAAGTAAAGATTTGATAGCGCGTGTGTTAGGAAACGCACCAAAATATACATTGGAAGAATTGGAAGCAAAATTCCCAGAACGCGATTTACCAGAAGGGGCACAGGTTTCTCGTGTTGCTCCAAGTCCTACTGGTTTTATGCATTTAGGAACTCTTTACCAAATGATGATCGCAAAGAAATTGGCACAACAATCAAATGGTGTATTTATGTTACGTATTGAAGATACTGATACAAAACGTGAAGTAGAAGGTGCCGTAGATGTCATTTTAAAATGCGCAAAAGCGTTTAATTTAACCCCAGACGAAGGTCCAAACTATGGTGGGGAATATGGCCCATACTATCAATCTATGCGTAAAGATGTATATCATTCTGTTGCGGCATATTTATTGGAAAAGGGTTTAGCATACCCATGCTTTTTAAGTGCCGAAGAAATGGACAAGATACGTGAAAAACAAAAAGCAGCTGGATTTGCAACTGGTATTTATGGTGAATGGGCAAGAGATAGAGATTTAACAGAAGAAGAAATTATTGCTCATCTTGATAACGGTGAAATTCCTTCTATTCGTCTGTATTCTATGGGGGATAAAAATAACAAAGTTTATTACAACGATAAAGTACGTGGACGTTTAGCGTTCCCAGAAAACGAAGAAGACATCGTTTTGATTAAATCAAATGATGGTTTGCCAACATATCATTTTGCGCATTTATGTGACGATCATTTTATGCGTACTACCTTGGTTCAACGTGGTGAAGAATGGTTGTCTTCTTTGAATTTGCATTTGCAATTATTCAGAATGATGGGATGGCAAAATCCTGATTATATCCATGTTGCAACAATTAATAAATTAGATGAACAAACACATAATTCAAGAAAGTTGTCTAAACGTACAGATCCTGAGGCAAATACTATGCAATATTTACAGGCTGGTTATCCACAGGAAGCGGTGTTGAATTATCTGTACAATATTGTTGCAGCTGGATACGAAGAAGAAAAAGCAAAAAAACCAGAAACAAATATTTGGAATTATCCGTTGCGTATCAAGAAAATTCCAACAAGTAGTGCATTGTTTAATATGGAAAAATTACAATGGTGGGCAAAAGAATATATTGCAACGATGTCTGTTGAATCTTTGGTAAAATCTGTTGTTGATTGGGCAAATGAATACGGAAATGACGATAACAAAAAACAGGTTGCAGATACTGCATATTTAACATCTGTATTGTCTATTGAACGTGATAACCCAAAGCGTATTCGTAAAGATTTCATTACATGGCAACAAACTTTGGCTGAGGTTTCTTATTTCTGGGATTTCTTGTTTCAACCAAACAAAGAATACGAATATAACAAAGATGTATTGCGTGAATTCTTGGCTACATTTAATGCAAGTGATGATAAAGATGCATGGTGGAATAAGATTGTAGTGGTTGCCGAAAAATGCGGTGTTAAACCTGGTGATGTTGCAATGAATTTGCGTGTTGCAATGACCGGTCGCACTAATACGCCTGATTTGTATTCTTTGATGCAAGTACTTGGTGATGAACGCGTTAAGGCAAGAATAAATATGGTTTTATAATTTATTAAGTGAAGGAAAGGGGAAATGACAAAAAATAAAAAAGTTATTAAACAAAAATTGCGTGCTGTAAAAAAAGATAAACATGCATATGGTTTATTAAAGGTTTTACAGGCAACTGGTTTGTTCCGCTGGGAACGTCCATCGACCAAAGCCGAAGAAGTTTTAAATATTTTAACACATGGTATTGGTATTGGTTTGGCAATAGCGGCACTTTGTTTGTTGGTTGCGTGGGCTGTATATTATCATAATGTTTGGGCTATTGTCGCGTGTTCCATATTTGGTTTGACAATGTTCACTTTGTATTTTGGTTCGACAATGTGTCATGCGACTATTGGTGATAAAAGTGAATGTTTTTTTGAAGTGTGGGATTCGATTGCAATATATGCACTGATTGCGGGAACATATACACCGTTTTTATTGGTTAATTTGAATCGGTGTGGGCATACTGCGCTGGGGTGGACAATGTTTGGAATATTGTGGGCAGTTGTTATATTTGGTGCAATTATGAAAATACACAATCCACACAAACAGCCTAAATGGATGGTCGCATTATATTTGATTATGGGTTGGGCTTTGGTTTGGATATTACCTGCGATGATACATACTATATCTGCACGTGGAATGTGGTTTGTGTTGGCTGGTGGTTTATCATATTCATTTGGTGTTATATTCTATGTATGGCGTCGTTTGAAATTTGCACATACACTTTGGCATTTATTTGTTATTGGCGGCAGTGTGTGTTTCTTTTTTGCGGTGCTTTATGGTTCGATAATAGATTTTGCAACAAAATGCATACAATAGAAAAACCGCCGTATTGGCGGTTTTTTAATCAAATGGATTTTCTTCTTTTTTATATTCAATCACTATCGGTAAATGTTCAAGATGAAGTGCTGTTGCAACACCGCGTCGCAAATAGCGGGTATAAGATTCAGGAATATCAGAAGCGCCACCAACATTGATTGTTATTTTGAACGGATGGTGTCCGGTTTGACGTGCGAATTTTATTTTCATTGGACGTTTAAGGCGCGACATAGGTGGTTGACGATCTGCAACTAATTTTTCAATTATACGGTTGATTAAACTTGTAGGAGCATCTGTGTTTGACAAGTCCCATTGTTCATAAATGCGTTTGAAGAGGTTTTGAACACCCGTTCCTTTCTCAGCTGATATTGCAAGAATAAGTGGTTTAATAATTTGATGGAACGAATTGGTAAATTGATGTTTTAATTTTAACAATTTATCTTCGCGCTCTGTCTCGTCAACCAAATCCCATTTGTTTAATGCAACACATAAAATCTTGCCCGCATCATATACACGCGCAGCGATTGACAATGCCTGGTTTTCAATGTTCTTAGTTGCATCGACGATTAAAATTACAATGTCGGATTTTTCGATCGCATCCAAAGATTTCAATGCAGACAATGTTTCAACATCATCGGTTACACCGGCTTTGCGACGAAGACCAGCGGTGTCCATCAAAACAATATCACGACCATAAAACTTTGTTGGTATTTTTACTGTATCGCGTGTGATACCCGGCGCGTCCATAACAATTTGACGTTTTTCACCAAGTACGCGATTTACAAAAGTTGATTTACCAACATTTGGTTGGCCAAGTACGGCGATTTTAATTTCTTTCTTATCTGTATCTTCAATAGTTGCATCCCCAGCGTTTCTATCCAAAAATTCATGTATTTCATCAAAACCGCGTTTATGTTCAGCAGATATAAGCAATGGTTCGCCAAAACCAAGTTTATAAAAATCATGAATATCAGATAATCTTTTCGCTGATTCAGATTTGTTGACCAATAATAGAGCAGGTGCCTTGGATTTTTTATGGACCAATTTCGCCCATTCTATATCCATAGGGTTTAAGCCAACGCGACCATCAACGACAAACAAGATTGCATCGGCGCTTGCAATAGCATTTATCGCAATATCTGTTGAATCGTGTGCTATACCTGTTTTTGCGTTTTCAAGACCAGCAGTATCAAACAAAATCCATGGACGATTTGGAATTGGCAGGGATACCATATCACGTGTAACCCCAGGGCGATCATGAACTAGCGCATCCCTTGAATTTGTCAATGCATTAAAAAGTGTTGATTTACCAGTATTAGGACGACCAACGATAATTATTTTTTTCATATTTTTTCCATTGATTTTTTATGATTATAAAGCAAAAATATAAATAATCAAATAAAGGGGTAAAAAAATGAAATCAACAAAAAACAAACCCTACAAAAGAAATTGGTTGACGAGATTGACTGACATTTTCTTTCGTCCTAAACATTTTTTTGGACGTATAGTTGCAGATGGTAAAATAGAAGATGCCACTTTGAAAGCAGTTCTTTGGGGACTTGTTGGTGGGGTATTGGTTTTGATAATGAATGTAATCCGTGGCGATGCTTTCACTGTGTTTTCATTATTTAAAGCGATAATTGTTTACCCTTTTTTGGCAGTTGTTTTGCTTTTTGTGTGTAGTGGTTTAATGATGTTTGTAGCAGAAATAACAGGGGGCGAACGTGATTGGGAAATTGCAGTAAAGGGTATTGCTTCTATATTTTTTGTGTACCCATTAGCATTGATTTTAAATTCGTTGGCATTTAATTGCACATCTATTTTGGTGATCAGTTTAGCCACAGATTTATATATGTTGTTTTTGCTTTATTATATCGCGGTATATTGTTTGCATGGTAAACGTATCAGTGTAATATTTGTGTTGATGGTTGCTGCGATATTTTTAGCATGCATGTATATGTCAAATTACAGAACGGTTTGGTTTTTGGTAAAAAATATATCTGTAACATTAACTTGTTTAGGATAACAAAACCGCCAATTCGGCGGTTTTTTAAAATCCTGTTTTAATTCCAACTGCGATAAAGGGGGTTGTGTCAGATAAACCACCAGATACAAACATGGATGTATGTTCGCTGTATTTATAACGGAATGATCCGATGAATGTGTGTACGTAATCACCGGACATTTTAGCGCCAGTGATTTTATCGTGATGATTCCATAGGTTTGTGTCAGAAAACAAATATGTTCCAGATAAACTATATTGCAATAAATCATAACTGATCCCAGTTCCTGCAACCAAACCGTCAGCGGTTTTATGTATTGGATTTTCATCATAGATTAAACGCGCAGATGTTCCAAAAATCCAACTGTTGTATTGAATATTTAAACCCAATGCAACCTGGGCACGCCAATCAGCATTGACATGTGGCGAATATGAATTTTCTTCATAATCGTTTGGTTTGTCCATATAAGATAATGCGACAGAATAGGCGGATTTTAATTTACCGTTTGGTATTTTAAATTTGAATGCAGCATCAATTGCGTAATTGTAATCATCGCCACCACCTGCAACAGATAAACCATATTGACCGTATTTAGTTTGTTGTGTTGCTAAATTCAAACGCATGGCATCGTGGCCACTTGTTGCTGTCGTGTCAGATATTAAAACTTTTTTTAAATTTAGTTTATTATGTAAAATAGATTTGTTATTAATTCTTAAATATCCGACATCTGGTAACCCCAATCCCATTTTGCGCGCAATTGAATGTGTCAAACCAAATTCTGCACGACCATAATTACGGTCTTCAAATAAAACAAATGCATCGTGTATATATTCTTTGTCATCAACACATGCGGCGTCAATCGAATATATAGCACCAAAACGTTGGGTTGCATTTAATCTGTAAAAAGCTTGAAGTTTTACATCCCAATCGTTTATAAATTCAGATTTATCTTCTTTTGGTTGTAATGTTCCAATCATGCCATCGGCATCAAATTTGAATTTCCAGTTGCCGTTTTCATAATCAAGCGCGTACGCATTAGAAATAAAAGTAAAACAAATTACAGCAAATGATATTTTTTTCATATCTAATCTTCTTTTTTTATACGTTTTGGTGCGTCTGATTCATCCAATATAGCGTTTTTTAATTTGTTGTATGCGCGTTCTTCAATTTGGCGAACACGTTCGCGCGAGATATTATATTTTTGTGATAATGTTTCGAGTGTCATTGCAGGATCAGATAAACGGCGTGCTATTAAAATTTCACGGTCGCGTTCTGGTAATAATGACAAATGCTTTTTTAATAATTCATATCCCTTGCGTTTAAATTCAAGTTGTTCAAGCCCGTCTTCAATTCCTGACTTTGTATCAGCAAGATTTGATAAAATGTCTTTTGAATCAGAATCTGTATTAAGTGGCGCATTCAAAGAAACATCTCTTGCAGACATGCGGGTTGCAATGCGTTCAACATCGGTTTCTGGAACATCCAAATATTCTGCGATTTGTTTTGTTTGATCATCGGATAAAGTATTGTCCATAATGCCAAGGGCGCGTTTTGCGCGGGTTAAATTAAAGAATACTCGTTTTTGATTTGCAGATGATCCCAATTTCACAATAGACCAATTATTAAGAATTGTTTCATATATTTCCGCCTTGATCCAAAACATAGCGTATGTTGAAAAACGAAAACCGCGTTCCGGATCGAATTTTTGAAGAGCCTGCATTAAACCCATGTTGCCGCTTGCAATTAAATCTGATACTGGTAAACCGTAATTTTTGAAATCATACGCAACAGATACAACAAGGCGTAAATGCGAAGCAACTAACTTTTCAGCGGCGACATTATCGTGTTCGTTAACCCATCTTGATGCATATTCATATTCCTGTTCGGCGGTCAATATTGGGAATTTTTGGATTTCATTAATGTATTTTGATAAACTTACATCATCCCCAGCACCATAAACAGGCAGGCTAGAATTATTTGTTGTTGCCGGCAAAGTTGTCTTGATTTGTTTCGTCATAACTTTTATAGTATAGCAATAAAACAGAATTTATCAAGAACGGAGATTTGATATGACAAGTATCTTAGAAAGAAAGAAAAATCTTAAACAACCTGTTAAGAAAACCCGCGAAGAATATGCCGAAGACGCCCTTTATCGCGAAGTTTGGGAAGACGTTAGCAACGAAAAAACACAACAGTTTTTGAAAAAATATTGGCGTCATATTGTTTCTGCGGTTTTGGGTATCATGATTGTTATGTGTGCAATACAGCTTGGGATGCGTATGTACACCGCATCAAGAATTGCAACCGCCCAGGTTTATGAGACAGCGCTTTCTAATTTAGATGCAAATGCGCTGGCTAATTTATCAAAAGATACGTCTGGCGCAACATCTGATTTAGCTTTGTTCCAGGCATATTTGATAGATAAAGATATTGCTAAATTGGAATTGTTAGCAGACAAGGGGCATACCCGTGATTTCAAAGATCTGGCACGTTTACATATCGCCAGTATAAAAGGCGACAAGATGAGTGTTGAAGAATTTGTGAAATATTTGTCGAACATGGACACAAAAAAATCACCTTTCTTTTACACATCACGTTTGATGATCGCACAAAAATATCTGGCAAATGGTGATAAAGAACATGCCAATAAAGTTTTGGATGAAATTATAAACGATAAAAATGCGCCTGCATCTATTTCTGCAACTGCACAAACATTAAGATAATGAAAAAGATATATTTTATTTTAATTGGTGTTTTGGTTTTATCGGCGTGTTCGAAACACGATCCGATATTACCTGGCACGCGTTATGATATCTTTGATAATACTGATGTAAAAGTGTTGAACAGGGAAATTTCTGAATTATCAGATTCATCAAAAAAAATATCTGGGGACGAAGGGTGTGATTATAAACAGGATTCGTCCAATATAATTTGGCACGGCGACAGAAAAGTGTTTGTTGGGTTTGCAACTGAGAGTGTTGTAAAAAACAACCAATCTCCAATTTGTGTTGGAAAATTTTTATACACTGGATTAACAACAGGGGAAGTTATAAAATTTAATACGGATTCTAAAAAAATTGTTTGGGCAAGTGATGTTTTCAGACAAAATAATTTAACAGGTGGGGCGTCTGTTGTTGATATTGTTGCACATGTTGGTGTTGATGGAAATGCAGTGTATGCTGGTGGATTGGGGGACGCGTTTTGTAAATTAAATGCGAATAGTGGCGCAAAAATTTGGTGTGTAAACATATCTGTACCTGTTGATTTCATAGTTGTTGATGATTATGCATTTGTTGTTGGTACCGATAATAATTTATATGCGATAAATACAAAACAGGGCGATGTTTATTGGAAAATAGAAATAGATAAACAAGTTAAACCAGAATATAACGGAAAATTGATAACCGTCGGAAAACAGAAAATAAATTACAAAAATGGTTCTTTGATTTAAATAAAAAAAATCGCCCAAACGGGTGATTTTTTTTTGTTTATATTTTTACCATGTTGGGGCGTGTGTGCCTTCTTTGATAATTGGTTGTTCGTCTTCCCAAATTGATAAACCGGTATTTAAATCTGTTAATGTTAATTGCAGATAATATTCTACGCGTGTATCAACAGATGAAAACCATCCGGATTCCAATTTCAAATTTCTTTGCAACATTTTTCCGGATAACGACATATTTGGTGCAACCAGGGTCCCTTTGTTTGCAATAGTTGTTTGAGCGTATTCTATATTATCACGCAAAGTGCGAACTTTGTCTGAAGTTGTATCTTCGCCAGAGAAGTTTGTTGCAATTTGGGCTTTGCCAGATTTTAATAATGTTGTTCTGATTTTCTTAATTAAAATATCTGTGTCAAAACGTTGAGTTGTATCATTTACGATATTGCTAACAGCAATAACTGGTTTTGTTGTTTTATCTAATACACCACTGTCCAACATAGATTTAGTCATGGATTCAGCTGTTTTTGTCCAATCGCGATATTCGAGTTCCATAACCTGTTGCATAGCGGCAACTTCGGCATGGTCATTCAAATCAACAACACTTGTTCCGCCACACGCTGCCAGTATCGCGCACAGTGTAAGAGGTATTAGTTTTTTCATATGCTTCTCCTTATTTTAATTTTATTGTTTTGTTATCTGTTATATTACCATTTATTATTCGTGTGTATATTAAATTATTTTCTTTCGTATCATTTTTTTCGTTTCTTATAACGTAAATGTATTTTGGTAATGTTGCCCAGGTGCGAACATCTGTATTTGATGAAGATACTGTGTATATAGATGATAATATTCCTAATATTGGTGCAGCAGAATCATGTGAATTATACATGGTTGCCTGCAGGGTTGCTTTGGATGCAGCAGATGTAAACGAACGCAGTATTTCATTCGTTCTGTATTCGCTGTATTCTGTCATAAACATTGCATCAACGTCCGCCAATAATTCAGCGTTTTCTGGTTTTGTGAAATTATTATTAAAATAGGGCGCTGAAAATGAAAAATATACCATGCCTATATTTGGTAAAAATAATCCAGCGTTTTCTTCCTTTAATCTTGGTGCAAAACCAGTTTCTATAAATTGCCAAGTTGTATGTTTTGGTTTTATTCTTTTTTGTGCATTTTCTAAATCTTGTTTTATATATCTATTTTCAGGCATCATACCATTTGCACGTTTCAGGTATGTAATCGCATTATCAAAATCACCATTGTCTAAAAAATATATGCCTGATAAATACATTAATGCCGGATTCATAATTTCACGAAACGCCAGCCAGTCGCCATTATTTTTTTCTAGAAATTTCTTGATTTCTTCGTTTTCAAAAACTCTGTTTTTATTGTCTTCTATCAATTTTTCATATTCAATTGACATGTTTTGTTGTCGTGCATAAGACTGATTTATTACAACACGTGCATTATCAAAATCTTGAAGTGCCAGTAAATCCCATATTTGATAATAAGATACAAAAAGTGAATCCATCATATATGGTTTATATGAATTAACGCCTTGACCGAATAACAATCCGGTTGTTTCGCGAGTAATCGAAGAAGAAGTTTCGTTTAAATTTCTTTTGTTAAATTCTTCAAATGTTTCATCGCTTTCTTTGAATTTATTTGCATGGAAAAGGGCGTCGCCATTTATTAACAAATCAAGATTTGTTTGTTCTTTTATTTCTGAATTGTCAATTGTTTCAAAATTAGAATTTGCAAAATCTTTTTGTATGCCGTCAAGGCGCGATTGTGTCGTTGATGCACAGCCGTATAAAAACAATAAACAAACAATTATTATTTTTCGCACGATGTTATTATAAACCGATTAATGCAAAGGTTCCAATATTTTTATTTCGTTTGTATTTGGATTTAAAACCGAAGGGTTCCCATCATATCCCATAATCGCATGATGTGAAGGAATTAAAAATTCAGGCAATGGGGATGCTTCACCCATCAGAACCTTTTCGTGTAATTTCTTTTCAATAGGCGTTTCGTTTTCAAAATCGCGTTCTTGGTCCGCTTCAATTGGACGATGATACCAACCTTGGTATATAACCAATTGTTTCCCTTCTTTTAATTTCATTATATCGTATTCGCTGAACAGAGGTTCTTCTTTTGGTTTTTTAACTTCTTTTCCGTCTTTATCTTTTTCAATTTTTTCTGTTTTCTTATTACCTATCATTTCAGAAAACTTTTTTGCTGTTTCTATGTCGTTTTGGCGTAAAACAATTTTAGCCGCGGTTGTTGATATAATTGTAGCGGCGGCATCAGCGCCGTATTTCTCTTGAATCTGGTGAATGTCTTGACCAATGATTAAATAAGATACATTTTGACCGCGCCCAAGATCCGGGCCTTGGATAACTGCATCCAATTTTTGCATTTTTGGCATTTCGTCCAAAACGAATAATACAGGACAAGGTCCCATTTTAATTCCATCAACAGTTTGATTTATATTGTGTGCCAACAGATAATTAGACATTAATTCGATAAATATCGCAGTTATCGGATTTAATGCTTGGGCATCAACCATATTTATAGATAAATAAACGCTTACTGGTTTTATTTTTCCGTCCCTTGGATCTTTCATTCCGCGTAAATCAGAGAAGTGGAAATCAGAGTGGCTTGTTCTGTTGCGAACAGCGGCATTACGGAATATCGCCAATCCTTCAACCATGGTTGATAATATGGATCCGCGTTCTTTATCTGGTGTGTTTGCCAGTTGTGTTAATTCTGATACTGCGCGATTCGAATAAGCAAAACGACGTGCTTCTTCAACGGCCTCTAATAACAAATCTTTCATTGGGTCTGCCATCATAACCATTTGGTCACCCTGGCGTCTGCGTTCTTCCATTTGTTCCGCGATTGAAACCTGACTTGAAGTTAACCAATCAAGAATCATAGAAAGAGATGCTTCTTTACCATGCCAGGCATCTGGAATATGAGCCCATGTTCCAACATGAACATAATTTGTGGTATTCAATTCACCATGTTGTAATAAGGAATAGGCCGCATATGCATTTGGGTCGTTCATCATAGATAAATAGTAATCGCCAAGCACCGCTGCATCATCACTATTAAATGTTCCGTTGTTTATACGGGAATAGAAATAATCATCCGCTTTTGCACGTTCCACTTTTGATACAATAAAATTAACCAAACCAGATAATCCAGCGCGTCCAGTATTCGCCCAGTGCGGATCGGCATTTGCGCCTTTGCTATCTGGGACCAATACTTTACATATGGCATCAATATACAAATCGCGTTGTTCAGGGTTATATGGAACATGTTCAGGTGATAACGGATTCCATGATGGATAATATATTCCGCGTTCCGGTTCATCTTGACCCGCCCAATTCATAATAAATACAGGGCCAACAGTTGCGCGATACCCAGATGTTGACTGTTTCAATTCTGGTTTAGGGTCATTGATAATCATTGATACAGTGTCGCAATCAAGAATGGTTGGTTTTACAACGCCTGCAGTTTTACCGGTTCCCGGAGGTGCCAAACACAAAGCTGATAAACATTCGTCCATCATCAGAGCAGTTTGTTTGCCTTTGTATTTGAAATAGCCAAGCACCATCATAAAACCATGAAACAATCCTTCTTTGTTTTTCCAATTTGTTCCCATTTTTTTGATGTCGTCGGCAGTTGCTTTGCGGGCAGATTTTTCATCATAATTATCTTTGCCTGCCGGATTAAATTCCGCCTTTAATGTGTCGTCAGCCAAGAAATAATATACAATCACTGGTAATAATGGGGTAATAGATGCGATATCAGGGTGCTGCATCGTGCGCGCCAACCAATAAGGTATTTCTGCAATGACAGACATTCCCAATGTCATAAACATATTCTTTATATATATAGCGACCCAATGTTGTGTGGCAATTCCCCAACCATAACGCCATATATGTTCAACAGCAAAAGACAGTCCAAATGCAAATGCGCATATTAACCATACGCCGATATTCCAGCGGATATTCCAGAACTTACGAGCCATAGGTGCTTGTTCGTGTTCTTTGTATGCGCTTGATTCAAAGATTTTTAAACCTTTGCCCGAACCACTGTTAGAGAAAATGTTGAACTTTATTGCCATGATTGTTATTATATCATAAAAATAAACCTTTTTATACCAAAAGATTTAAAAATGCAAAATATACCAAGAATATACATAGATGAACCAATAGAAACCGGGAAA
Organism: uncultured Pseudomonadota bacterium; assembly: GCA_947165335.1. Taxonomy (GTDB): domain Bacteria; phylum Pseudomonadota; class Alphaproteobacteria; order Rs-D84; family Rs-D84; genus Enterousia. Next base: position 19,861 of record CAMVAB010000003.1, read on the forward strand.
ATTGTTGTTGCAGATAAGAATATCGCCCATTATTTGCGCCATGTAATGCGCAGAAATGACTGTTTAGTCTTTAATAATGGTGATGAATATGCTGCCACGCTTAGTGATGACAGTAAACATATTGTTGTTGGTTCAAAAACAGATCATGTTGACCCAAGTAATGATATCTTGTTTTATTTTGCACCAATAAAAAGATTAGACGAAATGTTAAACATGGTGACCCAGATGGGTGTTGCTGTATTACAACCTGTGATAACAGAACGCACCGTTGCGCATCATGTGAATTGGGAGCGTATGAAAAAAATCATAGTGGAAGCAGCCGAACAATCTGGTCGTAACAGTATTCCAAAATTATTCAATCCAATTAAATTTGATGAATTAGATTTGAACGGTTTAATTGTTGCAGATGAACGTTTTGCACATGGCAAAAAAGATGAAAAAAAGAACGTATATGGCGATAGAATATTTGTAGGTCCCGAAGGCGGTTTTTCGCAAACAGAATTTGAAAAAATGGATAGCGCGAATATAATAAGTTTGTCGCTTGGAAAAACAATTTTACGTGCCGAAGTTGCAGCGGTTGTTAGTGTGTCAAAGGTGTTAAATAAATGAGTGAAAGATTAGCGAAATATCTTGCAAACAGCGGTATTTCTTCGCGACGTGGCGCAGAAGATTTAATAAAATCCGGCGTTGTAACTGTTGATGGGAAAATTATAGACACGCCGGTGTTTTTCGTCAAAGGCACTGAAAAAATTTGTGTTAATGGCAGGGAAGCAAAAAAGATAAACGACACAAAATTATATATGTTTCATAAACCGATTAATACGATGACAACAACAAAAGATCCGATGGGACGTAAAACTATTTATGATGTATTGGATAAAAAATACAAAAATTTAAAATATATTGGTCGGCTTGATTTTAACACAACCGGTTTATTGTTGTTGACCAATAACGGTGATTTAGCGCGTCAAATGTCATTACCAAAAAACCATATTGAACGAACATATATTGCGACTGTTGATAAATATTCAAATGATAAATTAAATGTTGCTCGTCGTGGGGTTGTAGTTGATGGCGTAAAATATCGTCCTATGAAAATAGAAACAATTGATGAACATAATTTAAAATTAACTTTACAAGAGGGCAAAAAGAACGAAATCCGTATAGTTTTAAAGCATATTGGTTCGCCTGTTAAAGCGTTACATCGTATTTCTTATGGGCCAATTTTACTTGGCAGTTTGGGTGTTGGAAAAATTTTAGAAATCGATAAGAAAACGATTGACGGCTGCTTTAAAAAATTGCTAGAATCATAGATATGAAGAGAGGGAGTTTTTTATGAAAAAAGTAAAAAATACAAAAAAAGTAAAACCAGCAACGAAGAAAATTGCTGCAACTGAGACATGCTGTGCAAGCAGTATTTGGTCTTGGACAATTTATGTTTACTGGTTTATTATTTTGTTCTTTATTGCTGCAACTTTTTATATCATTGGACGCAGCCAGGAATTTTTACATCCTGCGGCAAAAAATATTATTGTAACAGAAGAAGCATTGATTCAACCAGATGATTATATTGCATCTGCCAAAGAGAAATTGGTTGCAGGTAATATCGAAGAAGCAATCACAGAGTTGAGTGCGGCAGTTGATGCAAATGCATCTTCTAATTTGTATGCGCTTCGTGGCGAAGCATATATGCAAAGTGGCGATTATCAAAAAGCTTTGGAAGATTTCGATGCTGCTATTGAAGTTGATGGTATGAATGCAGTTGCTTTCTATGACAGATCGTTGTTGAACACACGTTTGGAAAATTATGATGCTGCATTAACTGATATCAATAATGCTTTAGCTGCTCAATCTATGAAACCATCTGATGTTTTGACAATGCGCAATTTGTATGCAAAACGTGGTCAATTGAATTTGTGGTTGAAAAATTGGCAGGGTGCAATTGCTGATTATACTAATTCATTAGCGCGCAGCGAAGGCAGTGTTTCTGCAAATGTTTATGCAGAACGCGCTGAAAGCTATACAGCGATGGGTGAATATGAAAATGCGATTAACGATTACACTTCCGCTATACGCGTAATAAGTGAACAAATTCAGGCAGCACCAACCCAAGAAGAACGTGAAATGCAATCAAGTAGTGCTATGTCTTATTTTGAAAAATCGGCGGCATTAAACTTGAGTTTGGGCAAAACAGATGCAGCCAGAACAGATTTAGAATCTGCATTTGCAATTGCTAGTGCGTTGAATGACGAAGAAAGCATAGCAAGAATTCAAAATCTGATAAATGGTTTGAATTAGTAAAAAAATCCGCCAAAATGGTGGATTTTTTTTGACTTTTATTTTTTATAAGTATAAAATACAGACATGTTTTATAAATTATTTATTTTGACATCCACTGTGACTACAACCCCTTTTGGGGTCTAGATTTCTATTTGCGATTATTCTTCGCGCATATTATAATAAGCAAGCAATTAAATAAAAAATTAAGAACAAAGAAGGTTAATTATGTCTTATCCAATTGAAACAATTCGTCATTCACTGGCACATGTGATGGCAGCAGCTGTTCAAAAATTACACCCAGATGTCAAATTTGCAGGGGGACCTGCAATTGAAAATGGTTTCTATTACGATTTCGATACAGAATATCGTTTCAGCGAAGAAGATTTCGCACAAATCGAAAAAGAAATGAAATCTTTGATTAAATCAGACGGCCGTTTTGATAAACGTGAAGTATCATTAGAAGAAGCCAAAGAAATATTCAAAGATCAACCATATAAAATGGAATGGTTAAATGAATATGATGCAAATGGCGAAGTGTTGTCTATTTATACTTTTCGTGATTTTACAGATCTTTGTCGTGGGCCTCATGTTGCGTCATCTAAGGATTTACCAAAAGATGGTTTCAAGATTCGTTCTGTTGCTGGTGCATACTGGAAGGGCGATTCTAAAAATAAAATGTTGCAACGTATTTATGTTGATGCATTTGCAAATGCTGAAGAATTGAATGCCTTTTTGAAAATGCAGGAAGAGGCTGCTGCACGCGACAATCGTAAACTTGGTAAAGATATGGACTTGTTCCACTTTGAACCAGAATATGCACCTGGCGCTGTTTTTTGGCATGACAAAGGATACAAGATTTATCGCAAATTGATTGAATATATTCGTGCACGTCAAGAAAAGGCCGGTTATCAAGAAATTTCAACACCATCTGTTATGGATAGATGTTTGTGGGAACGTTCTGGACACTGGGCAAAATATGGTGCGCACAATTATTCCGGTACAACCCAAGATGGCAAGGTTTTCTGTGTAAAACCAATGTCTTGCCCTGGTTGCATGTTGGTGTTTGGTAATGGTATGAGATCTTATAAAGATTTACCATTATATTTTGCCGAATTTGGAAAGGTAAATCGTTATGAAGCAGCGGGTGCACTATCTGGTTTGATGCGCGTTCGAGAATTTACTCAAGACGATGCTCATATTTTCTGCACAGAAGAACAATTAGAAAGTGAAGTTGTAAAAATCTTGCGTTTCATCAAAGATATTTACGGCAAATTTGGATTTGAAAAAATCACAATGAAATTGGCAACGCGTCCGTTGTCCGAATTCCGCATTGGTAGTGATGAAGTTTGGGACAAAGCAGAAGCCGCGCTTAAAAACGCATTGGATAAAAACGGAATTGAATATGAAATTGCAGAACATGATGCGGCTTTTTATGGTCCAAAAATCGATAACTATTTGAAAGACTCTATGGGAAGAGTATGGCAATGTGGTACAGTGCAATTAGATATGAATTTGCCAGAAAGATTTGATTTGTCTTATATTGGTGAAGATGGCGAAAAACATCGTCCAATCATGTTGCATCGCGCAATGTTGGGCTCTATTGAAAGATTTATGGGAATTTTGTTGGAATCAACAGGTGGTGCCTTACCTTTGTGGTTATCTCCAGAACCAGTTGTTGTTGTCCCTGTGTCTGAAAAATATAAAGATTATGCAAATGAAGTTGTAAAATCTTTGTTGGATGCCGGCATAAATGCACGCGGTGATTTCAGAGATGAAAAAGTCAATTACAAGGTACGCGAATTATCATTATCAAAAACACCGATAATCGCTGTTGTTGGCGAAAAAGAAATGAATGACAAATCGGTTACATTGCGTTATTTGGGTAAAGAGGGCCAAGAAGTTAAATCATTAGCTGACTTTATCGAATATATGAAAAACGCAGTTAAAATGCCGTTATAAAAATAGGGGGCTTTTTGCCCCCATATATATAAAGGAAAAGAGATATGAAAAAAATATTATTGTTGATCGCGCTTTGCAGTGTTGTTGTTTCAATTGCAGGATGTTGCAAATGTGAAAACGAACCAATTATTGAAGAAAACCATAAATTGATTGTCCCACCTAATTTTGGGAACATGCCAAAATAATTTTGGTTTATCCTTTTTTTGTGATATAATAGATCCATGAGAATTCAAAAATGGGGGATATCATGGACCAGGAAGAAAATTTAGATTTATTAGATTTAGAACAAGATACAGAAGTCGACACATTACCAGAAGCGGCGCCTTTCACGACACCACGTCCAAAAAAACCGTGGCTTTTAATGGGGGTTGGCATCGCTATTATCGTGTTGGCGACATGGATAGTTGTTGCACGTATCGGTGGTGATTCGGGAACAACAATAAATGTTGATTTAGATACACCTGTTGAAAAGGTTGAACCGGCAGCCGCACCTGTTGCTGATTTAAAAGTTCCTGAAAAACCGGCAGTACCAGTTAAAGCCGAAGAAAAAGCACCGGCTCCAAAACCAGTGGAAGCGAAACCGGTTGAATCTGACGGTAATCCAGTACGCGTTGTTGAAGATAGAAAGGAAGTAACATTTAACCCTGAAAAAACGACGGCGGCACCAAAACAAACAATAACTGCACCGGCTAAGAAAGCAACGGTTGCACCAAAACAAACCGCAACTGCATCTAATGGCAGTGTGTATGTTCAATTCGGTTCATATAGTACACGTGCGTTAGCCCAGGCTGCAGAACAAAAAATTCGTGCATCACACAGCAGTTTGTTTAGCGGTAAACAATTTGTTATTTTGGCTGCCCAAGTTAAGGGTCAAACAACATATCGTTTACGTGTTGCCTTCCATAATGCAACAGACGCAAATGGTTTTTGCCGAAATGCAAAATCAGACGGTCTTGATTGTTATGTAACAAAATAAACCAAAGGGGAAAATTATGCGTGGTGGAATTTGGGAAATACTTTTAATAGTTTTATTAGTTTTGATTTTGTTTGGTTCGGCTAAGATTCCTGCAATGGCAAAAAACATTGCAAATGGAATCAAGACATTCAAAAAAGAAGTCAAAGAAGAACCAGCAAAAAAAGCACCTGTTAAAAAGAAACCGGCTGCGAAAAAGAAATAATAAAACACCGTCCGAATGGACGGTGTTTTTTAATGTTTCTTTTGTTCGTATTCTTCTTGTTCTTCGATTGTCATTGTAGCGAGTGGTCGAGCCAACATTCTTTGAATACCAATTTCATCGCCTGATATAACACTGTAGCCATATGTTCCGTTTTCAATACGGTCCAATGCAGCATTTATTTTTTGTAATAAATTTGTGTTACGTTCCGACATGCGCAAATTCATTGTGATTTCTTGTTCTGCGGTTGCTTGGTCTTGTTCATCGCCAACGCCGGCAGTTTCGTTTTTTTCAGCCATTCTTACATCGTTTAATACAGAAGCGCGTTCATGCATTAATTCTTCGCGTTGTGTATTTAATATTTGGTAAAAATAAGCCAATTGTTCAGGGCACATATATGGTTCCGATTTCTTAGGAACATATTTTGGTGCCAATTCAATGTTTTTATAATTCTTTTTTGCCATTATGCCGCCTTTAATTCTTTAATCCATTGTTCTAATGTTTCTTCGTCCATTAAACCAGTACGTGCCTCTTTTAATTCACCGTTTTTAAAGGCTAAAACACTTGGAATGCTGCGAATGCCGAATTTTGCAGGTGTACGACGATTTGTATCATCGATTTCAAATTTTACAAAATCCACATCTGTTACCGTTTCAGAAACACTTTCAAATATTGGGCCAAACATTTGACAAGGGCCACACCAAGAAGCCCAGAAGTCCACCAAAGTTAAACCGTTGCCAATCATTGAATCAAATGTTTCATCATTAGCGTGTTTCAGTGCCATCTTTTTTCTCCTTATGTTGTTGATATTTCGTTTTACTTTATTATAATCGAAAAAAAAAGCAAGAGAAAAACAATATGAAAGAATTCGTCTATGTTGATGCCGCGGCCAGTTGGTTAAAACCACAATCACTGATTGAATCAGAAGTTGATTTTCTGGCAAATAAATATGCAAATGCGGGACGTGGAATTTGCGCGCGCGCAGGGGAAGTAGACGCGCTTGTTTTAGATGCACGAAAATCTGTTGCCGACTTTATTGGCGCAGATAAAGAAAATGTGGTTTTCACATCAGGGACGACAGATGCTTTTAATAGAATTGTTAATATTATTAAAAATACGATAAAAAATACATGTCCAATCGTTGCAGTATCTGATTTAGATCATCACAGCGCGCGACTGCCTTTTGAAATGTTGGCAAAAAACGGTGGATGCAAAATTGTTGAAATGCCGCTTGATTCAAATTTAAACATAGATATATCTGTTATTCCGAACGCTGATGTTTATATTGTGACGGCTATGTCAAATGTGTTGGGTGTTGCACAAGATATGACCGCGATTACAAATGTTATTCGCAACAAAAACAAAGATGCGATTATTATTGTGGATGCAGCGCAATATGTCGTACACAACAAAATAGATGTTAAAAGATTTGATTGCGATTTTTTATGTTTTTCAGGACACAAAATCGGATCTGATACCGGCATTGGTGTGATGTATATTAAAAGTCCTGATATTTGGAAGGCTGATAAATTTGGTGGTGGTATGGTTAACAGAATTATAGATTTAGAAAATATAATTTTTAATAAATCACCTGAAAAATTTGAAGCAGGAACATTACCGTTAACACAAATTATCGGGTTACCGTATGCGATTAAATATTTATCAAATTGGAATGGCGGGCATGATTTAATTGAATATATGTATGATGAATTATCAAAAATAGATAGTATCAAATTATTAACATCACGTGATTCTTGTATGATAAGTTTTGTCCCATTAAACATGCATGTCCTTGATTTGGGTGCAATGCTTGGTGCACGTAATATTTGTTTGCGTGTCGGTAATATGTGTGCATCTTGGATTCATAAAAGGCTGGACATCGATGGTTCTGTGCGTATATCTGTGGGACCATGGAACACAATGGATGATGTAAAATATGTAATCGAAAATATTAAAAATTTGGTGAAATAATATGGCAATATCACGTGAAGATATTATAAAAGAAATCAAGAAAGTATATGATCCAGAAATACCTGTGAATATATGGGATTTGGGTTTGATATATGATATATCTATAAATGATGATAAGGTTGTTATTGAAATGACTTTCACTTCACCAACTTGTCCGATGATGGAAGACATTTTAAGCCAAGTTAAAACAAATGTAGAAACAGTAACAGATGGTAAACCTGTGGATGTAAAACTTGTTTGGGAACCTGCATGGGATTTATCTCGTATGAGTGATACCGCGCGCGTTGAACTGGATTTAACAGAACAGGGGTGGTAAACATGACATATGATGAAATAAAGAAAACATTGTCGATTCTTGATGACCAAAATGATAAATTAGAAATGGTGATGGATTTAGGCAAAAATCTTGAACCTGTGCCAAATGATGCAAAATGCACTGAAATTACAGGGTGTGCATCTTTTGTAAAAATCTGTGAAAAAGATGGTCTTTTTTATGGGGTGGCTGATTCAATGATGGTGCGGGGTATTGTTGCAATAATTTTGTCTATGGTTAATGGTAAAACTTTTGAAGAAATAAGGAATTTTGATTTTTCAAATGAATTTAACAGTTTGAATTTACAATTTGGCGCATCCCGTTTAAATGGTATTCAATCTATGATTAGTTTTTTTCATAATTTGTGATACAATATAACGAAAGGAAGGTTGTTTATGCGAGACGATGAAAAAATGTTTAATATAGGTGTAGCTATGTTAATGGGCATGGTGTTTGTTATTGTTTTTTTACAAGTTTGTTTCCGTGTGCAAAACAATAATCTTAGATCTGTGCGCCACGAGATGGAAACTACACAACACGATTTAGATGTCAATAGAACAAGATTGACTGGTTTGGTTGCCGCAGATAAATTAAGAAGTTCTGTGGTTGAAACAAATCCACATGCAGAAGTTGTATCTTTTAGTAAAACTGTACACATAGATAACATACCAATGGTCGAAGAAAATGCGCTTTAATATTGGCAAAGATATTTTACCGCATGAATACAAAGGCGCTGTGTATAATCGCGAAGGCGCAAATAGATTGTTATGGATTAAACGTTGTTTCGTTTTTTTGTTTTTTGTGTTTTTCGTTCGTACTTTACAGTTAGGTATACAAAGTAGCGATTATAAAAAGGTTAATAGGGGGTCTGTTGAAATAGAAAGTAGGGCGGACATAGTTGATAGAAATGGTGTCGTTATTGCTAAAAGTGTAAAGTCTGGGCATATAAAATTATTTCCTCCGCGCATTAAAGAAAAAGATATAAATGATGTGGCTGATGTTATACATAAACTTGCTCCGATGGATTATAGTGTTGATGATGCGTTGAAGTTAATTCGTTCTGGAAAACGTGGTTTATATATTAAAAAGAATGCATCTGAAGAACAGATTAAATATATCAGAAAAGAGCATAGAAAATATGATTGTTTTGAAATTGAACAATTTACACAAAGACGTTATCCACAAAGTAATGTTTTTGCCCATGTTGTTGGATTCGCAGGCAAAGATGCTGGATTAGAAGGTGTTGAATTTACATATGATAAATATTTGCGTGAAAACAAAGACCCATTAAGATTGTCTATAGATGCGCGTGTTCAAAATATTTTCCATGAACAATTAACCATCGCTATGAATAAATATCAGGCCAAAGGTGCATTGGGTATGTTGATGAATTCAAGCACTGGGGAAATGGTGGCTATGGTTCAGCTTCCTGATTTTAATCCGAATAATGTAAACGCGAGTTCTGTCGGAGTGCGTAGATTTAAACTGATGCGTGATACTTTTGAAATGGGGTCTATTTTCAAAATTTTTAATACTGCGATGGCATATGAACATAATTTACAAAACAGGGATTACAAAGTCAGTGAACCTTTAATGATATATGATAAATTTGGAAGACCTGCCATGAAAAAACCAATAGATGATGTTGCATCGTTTAAACGTGATGTTGTCAAAAAAGGCGGTCATAAAACATTAAAAGCACCTGAAATAATGTTGCATTCTTGCAATGTCGGGAGTGCGCGTATCGCACTCGATTTTCCAGAGGGAACACAGAAAGAATTTTTCCACAAATTGCAATTTGACAAACCTTTGAAATTAGAGTTTGGAAAAACTGAAACCGCTTTAACACACAAGGTTTGGGGGCCTGTAGAAAAAGCAACTGCTGCATTTGGCCATGGTGTAAGTGTTACACCGATGCATTTGTTGTTGGCGGTGAACGCAATGACAAATGGTGGCATATATATTTATCCAACACTGTTAAAAAGAAATATTGGTGCAGTACGCGGAGAAAGGATATTAGATGCGAATATATCTGCAAAATTGCGTGATATAATGTTTCATATAGCCGAAGAAACAACAGCAAAAAAAGCGCGAGTAAAAGGTATAGAAATAGGCGGAAAAACAGGGACGGCTGAAAAACGACATATAGACGGAACAGCGGATAGTAAAAGGAATTCAACTGTATTTACAGGGATATTCCCAGTGTCTGCACCACAATATATAATTTTGGTTATGTTAGACGAACCCCAGGGAACAAAAGAGTCTGGGGGATGGAAAACAGCGGCTTGGAATGCCGTGCCAACGGCAGGGGCAATATTAGATAGAATCATGCCATTGCTATTTGAATAAAATTGTATTATAATTGTACCGACAATAAAAAAAAGAGTATAGAGTGCGTAGAATAGTTGAAAAATCCATGCTTGGAAA
>CAMVAB010000004.1 GCA_947165335.1 uncultured Pseudomonadota bacterium
AAATGGTGGCCAGGTTACAAGATGCTCTTGTCCAGAAAACTATTCTGATGCTTTAGAAATGAATACAACAACAAAAGTACTTGAACTTAAGGGTTGTGTACCAACTACGACATCATCATCAAATTAAACCATCAAAAAAACCGCCGTTATGGCGGTTTTTTTATTTAATATTTTTATTAGAACCCTCCCCGCTCTGCGAATCCTCCTCTCCGACGGAGTAGAATACAAGCAAGGTTTCGAAAACGAAATGCGACGAAACCGTTGCGGTATACGCGCAGACAACCAGTAGAGCGAATTTTATTCAGCGTCTTTTAATTTTTTTAATTCTTCTTTGATATTTGATAACGCATTTGTTCTTTCACGAATTATATTATAAAAATCAGATTTACATAAATTCGCAGCATATTCCAATGCATGTGACCACGCAAGCGCATCACTGTTTCCATGTGTTTTTATTGAAAATCCATTAAGTCCCAAGAACACAGCGCCCGCATACGAACGTGGGTCAATTTTATTCTTTAATCTTTTAAATAGATGTATCAAAAAGAATGTCCCGAGTATCGCAATGATTGAACGCTTGTAATTTGCCTTTACAATGCGCGAAATCATTTTTGCGGTACCTTCAACCGTTTTTAACATAACATTGCCTGTAAAGCCATCTGTGACGACAACTTGGACATTTCCAGCGGTAACATCGTTGCCTTCAACAAAACCAATGTATTCATAAGGCAATTCTTCGGCATGTTCTGTTAAAATTTTATTCAACCGTTGCAATGTTTCACTACCCTTGGTTTCTTCTTCACCAATATTTAATATACCAACGCGTGGACGTTTCATTCCGCCGATAATTTCAGCATAAACACTGCCCAGTATAGAAAAATCAAACAAAATTTCTTCATCACAAAGAACATTTGCACCTAAATCAAGCCCCACAACCCGCGTATCGCCATTTCCAGATGGCAACATTGTTGTTATCGCAGGTCTTGATATTCCATCAACTGTTTTCAATGCCAATTTAGACAAAGCCATCAAAACGCCAGTATTTCCAGCAGACACAACCGCAGATGAATTACCATCCCTTACATCTTTAACAGCCATATACATAGAGGTATCCTGGGCATGACGAATAACATCGCGTACTTTATCAGTTCCTGAAATCACTTCATTACAATGAATAATTTCACAATTACGCGCAACGCGTGGAAATTTCTTTAATAACTCACGCAAAATTCTTTCATTACCAAATACGCGAAAAAATACAGTATCTTCACCATATTGGTATAAAAACTGATTTATTCCACCCAACACAGCTAATGGCGCATGATCGCCGCCCATTGCATCAACTGAAATAACTCTTTTTGAATCTGACATTTTTGTATAAAAAAAGGGCCACGGATAAATTTATCCCTGCCCTTTAATTCCTTTGTTCAACTATTATTTTGATCCACATGCAGGGCAAACATGATGTGGGCGTTTCTTTTCGCCACATTTTTTGCAAATGCTGACTGGCATTACAGATAATGCATCATGTGAACGACGTTGTGCTGAACGTGCTTTACTTGTTTTACTTTTTGGAGTTGCCATTTTACAATCCTTTTATTTGACTTGTTTAATTTTATTCAATTATTCCCCGTTTGCAAGCAAAAAAATATTAATCGCTTAATGCTTGGGCGATGAACATACCGTGGTTATGCATTAAACCAACAACAGCACTGTGATCATCTATACCGAAATAAAATTTATATCCCTGCTTTTCTAATTCGCATATCGTTGCTAATTTATATTCAGCAGTTGTTCCTGGATAATCGTGTGATTTACAAAAAACTTTCTTTTTAATATCCGGCAATAAATCATTCAAAAGTTTTTCAACCTTTTCTTGACCCATAGCCCAACGACCTGTAATAAAGACAATTGTAAATTCGCGACCCAAACATTTTAATACAGGAATCATATCTTCGTTTGGTGCACCAAAATGATCGTAATTTGGTACAGCAAATTTATGCGTGACTACGCCATCTATATCACAAAAAATCGCTGGTGTTTCTTTCATTTTTTTATCACACTATAAACCCGATGAACCGTATCACTGTTCACCGGGTTTGTTTTATTTAGATTATATATCCAATAATTGTTGTTGTTCGCCACCTTCGCGAGCCAATTTTTCGGCTTTTTCTTCTTCTTTAGCGATTTCACGAACACGACGGACATATGCACCTGTTCCAATTGGAATCAGACGACCAACAATCAAGTTTTCGTTCACACCGACTAATTTATCAGTTGAACCGCTGATTGCTGCATCGACTAAAACTTTTGTTGTTTGTTGGAACGATGCGTTGGATATAAATGAACGTGATGTTAATGATGCGCGTGTCAAACCAACCAAAACCTGAGATGCTTCGGCAACACGACCACCATCTTTTGCAACACGTGCGTTTTCTTCTTCGAAATCAACACGGTCGATAACTTGTCCAGACAAGAACGCAGTATCACCAGGGTTGCTAATTTCTACACGACGTGTCATTTCACGTATCAAGATTTCAATGTGTTTGTCGTTGATGGACACACCCTGCAAGCGGTAAACTTGTTGAACTTGTTCCACCATAAATTGTGCCAATGCTTTCTGACCCAAGATTCTTAAAATATCTTGCGGTACAGGATCACCATCGACCAATTTATCGGCTTTGTGAACAATATCACCGCTGCGAACTAACAAATTAGTTCCTTTCGGTACAGCATATTCAACAGGTGCAGTACCATCGGTTGGTTCAATACGAATTATAATTTTTGATTTTGCATCTTCTAATTCGATTGTTCCATCAATTTCAGCCAACAATGCTGGGTTTGCAGGACGGCGGATTTCCAACAATTCTTCAACTCGTGGTAATCCCCCGGTAATATCGCCTGTCTTTTTGGTTTGAACAGGAATACGGGCTAAAACGTCCCCTGCATGTATCTTGTCACCATTAGACACATTCAAAGTTGAATATGTTGGCAACAGGTATTCTGCGACTTTTTTACCACCCAAAGAAATTACATTGCCTTTGTCATCAACCAATCTGATAGATGGGCTTAATGCTTTCTTAGTGTTTGTCTTCCAATTGATAACCTTGCGAGAAACGATACCAGTCATAGAATCAACTTCTTCTTGGTAAGATACGTTTTCAATCAAATCATTGAACGAAACGATACCATCTTTTTCTGCAATAATTGTGTTGGAATATGGATCCCATTCCGCAACTTTCTGGCCTTTTTCAACTTTATCACCGTCATTTACCAACAACATAGATGCATATGGTAATGCGACAGTGAACAATTCTTTGCCGTCTTTGTTAACAACTGCAATTTTACCAGTACGTGATAATACTACAACACGACCAGCAGAATTTGTAATTGTGTTAACATTATCCAATTTGATTGTTCCTGCAACAGGCATTTCAATAAAGTGAGATTCCGAACTACCTTCTGCAATACCACCAATGTGGAAGGTACGCAAAGTTAACTGAGTTCCAGGTTCACCAATTGATTGTCCAGCAATCAAACCAACAGGTTCGCCAACATGTACAAGTGCGTTACGGGACAAATCCATACCATAACATTTTGCACACAAACCATCACTTTGACATGTCAAAACGCTGCGAACATCAACAGATGGTAATCCAGATTCATTGATTTGACGTGCTGCTGCTTTTGTAATCAAATCACCAGCTTTCACTATAACTTCCTTGGTTAAAGGATGAACAATATCATGTGCCGCAGTACGTCCCAAAACTACATCACCCAGCGCAACAGTTAATGTTGAACCCTGATATACAGGTTTTGCAGTAATGAATTCGTGTGTGCCACAATCATGTTCTGTAATAACTGTGTTAATAGCCAAATCAACCAAACGACGTGTCAAATAACCAGCACTTGCAGTTTTCAAAGCCGTATCCGACATACCTTTACGTGCACCGTGGGTAGATGTAAAGTATTCAGACATGGTCAAACCTTCTTTAAAGTTCGAAATAATAGGAACTTCAATAATAGATCCGTCTGGTTTCTGCATCATACCACGCATACCAGCAAGTTGCTGAATCTGACCCTTAGATCCACGAGCCCCAGACAGAGCCATCATATGGATAGAATTCCAATTGTCTCCGCTTGTGTTGCCCAATGAAGCATACGCTTTATCACCTAATTCGTCAGTTGTATGTTGCCACAAATCAATCAATTTATTGTGACGTTCGCCACTTGACAACAAACCGTTTTGATATTGGTCTTCGATTTCTGCTGCTGCTTTCTCAGATTTTGCAATCATTGCTTCTTTATCAGCAGGAACAACGATATCATCAAATCCAATTGAAATACCACTGCGCACAGCTTGTTCAAAACCAGTATCTTTCAAAGCGTCAGCCAACAAAATCATTGCTTTGTCGCCACAACGTTCATATGTTGTAGCCAACAATTTTTCGATTTCTTTCACTGGCATAACTTTGTTAACCAAATCAAATGGCATATTGTCAGATTTTGGTAATAATTCGCCCAAAATCATACGGCCTGCTGTGGTAGCATATGTTTTACCGTTAATACGCGCATAAATTGGTGTATGCAATGTGATTGTTTTGTTTTCCAAAGCCAATTGTACTTCGTCCATACCAGAAAATCTTGGTGATTTCTTTTCATCGTGTTCACCGTTAATCAAAGATATATAGTAAACACCCAACACCATGTCCTGAGATGGAACAGTCATTGGTTTTCCATTAGCAGGTGATAATACATTGTTTGTTGATAACATCAATGTACGTGCTTCCAATTGTGCTTCCAAAGAAATTGGAACGTGAACGGACATCTGGTCACCGTCAAAGTCAGCATTGAATCCTTTACATACCAATGGATGCAAACGGATTGCTTTACCTTCAATTAAAACTGGTTCAAAAGCAATCAAAGACAATCTGTGAAGTGATGGCGCACGGTTTAACAATACAGGATGTTGGTAAATAACTTTTTCCAAAATTTCCCATACAATATCTTCACCTGCTTCAACCATTTTACGTGCTGTCTTTAATGTGTTAGCATAATCGCCAGCCAACAATTTTGCATAAACAAATGGTTTAAACAATTCCAAAGCCATTGTCTTTGGCAAACCAACCTGATGCATACGCAATGTTGGTCCAGGTGTAATAACACTACGTCCAGAATAATCAACACGTTTACCCAACATGTTCATACGGAATCGTCCAGATTTACCACGCAATGAATCAGACAAAGATTTCAAAGGACGACGGTTTTGTGAAACCATTGGACGTGCTTTATGTCCATTGTCGAACAATGAATCTACTGCTTCTTGTAACATACGTTTTTCATTACGTACGATGATTTCAGGCGCATGCATTTCCATAAATCTTTTCAAACGATTGTTACGGATAATTACACGACGATATAAATCATTCAAATCAGAAGATGCGACATGACCTGCATCCAAATTAACCAATGGACGCATATCAGGTGGAATCACTGGGATAATATCAGGCAACATCCATTGTGGTTCCGTTTTGGAATCCAAGAAAGATTCAACCAATTTCAATTGTTTGATAATAGATTTACGTTTTGCTTCTGATTTTGTTTCTGCTAATTCAGCGCGTAACCGTGTTCTTTCATCGCCCATATCAAGATTTGCAATAATAGAACGAACGCCTTCCGCACCAATACCAACATGGAAAGAATCTTCACCAAATTCTTCAACAGCAGCTTGGTATTCATCTTCGCTGATAACATCATATTGTTTCAAACTTGTAAGACCAGGTTCTGTAACAATATACGCATCATAAGAAATAACTTGTTCTAATTTCTTTTGTGGTAAATTGTTCAACAATGTAGCAATTTTACCTTCGCGTAAGAACCAAGTGTGAGCCACAGGAATCGCCAATTTGATATGTCCCATACGTTCACGACGTACAGATGACGAACCAACTTCAACCCCACAACGTTCACAAACGACACCACGGAATTTAATACGTTTGTATTTTCCGCATGCACATTCGTAATCTTTCACAGGTCCGAAAATTTGTTGACAGAACAAACCTTCTGCTTCTGGTTTCAAGGAATGATAGTTGATTGTTTCTGGCTTTTTTACTTCACCATGCGACCAAGACAGAATTTCTTCTGGGGACGCAATAGAAATGCGCAGAGCATCAAATTGTTCCTTGGTTTCTATCTGTCCAAATATCTTTTGCAACATATTTGTCATGTGTTTTTGCTCCTTTTACGTCACTAAAAGTGCCTTGTGGCCGGCGGACGATTTGCATCGCCCAAGGGCCCGGCCACTAATCAATTTTCTTTGGGTTTAATGCTAAACCTAAACCGCGCAATTCACGCACCAAAACATTGAACGCTTCTGGGGTTCCTGTTTGGATGTCGTTGTTTCCAGAAATAATTGCTTCATACATCTTATTTCTGCCGACAATATCGTCAGATTTAACAGTTAACATTTCGCGCAACAAGTGTGCTGCACCGTGTGCTTCCAATGCCCAAACTTCCATTTCTCCAAGTCTCTGACCACCCATGTGTGCTTTACCAGACAAAGGTTGTTGTGTGACCAAAGAATAATTACCGGTTGAACGTGCGTGAATCTTTTCATCAACCAAGTGATGCAATTTCATCATGTACATTACACCGACTGTTACTGGACGGGCAAATTTTTCACCTGTGACACCGTCATACAATGTAAATTGTCCAGATTCTGGTAATTTAGCCAATTTCAACATTGCTTTGATTTCTTCAGGTGTTGCACCATCAAATGTAGGCGTTGCCATTGGAACACCATCACGCAACAGAGCGGCCTGGGCACGAACATCTGTATCCGTCATTTTTTCCAATTTTTCAGCAACTTGTTTGCCATATATTTTACCCATAATGGCGCGCAAATCGTCCGTTACTGCACGTTTTTGTTTTACTTCGTCCAGAACTTCACCGATTTGTTTACCGAGTGTTCTTGCAGCCATACCAAGGTGAGTTTCAAATATCTGACCGATATTCATACGGCTTGGCACACCAAGTGGATTCAATACGATATCAACAGGTGTTCCATCTTCCATATGTGGCATATCTTCGATTGGAACAACGCGTGAAACGATACCTTTGTTTCCATGACGTCCAGCCATTTTATCACCAGGCTGTAATTTCATTTTGTGTGCGATATAAACTTTGACTTCTTTCAAAACGCCTGCGCCAAGTGTTGTGCTTTCTGTCGCTTTCGTAATTTCAGCATCGGCACGTTCGTTCAAATCTTTCAATTTCAAAAGATGTTGTTCGCGCAATTCGTCAATTTTCGCTTGGATTTCTTTGTTGGAAACAACCAATTTTTTCATATCCGATGCACGAATACCTTCGAAAACTTCGGCTGTTAATTTTTTACCAACAAATGGTTTCAAACTACCTGCTCCAGCAGAAATTGTAACGTTTTCAGCCAATTGGAACACTTGATCTGCGAAACCTTTTTCAACAATCGCAGTTTCTTCATCACGTTGTTTGTTGATAGTTTCAATTTTTTGTAATTCGATCATTTGTGTTCTGTCGTCTTTTTTAACACCATGTCTTGTCAAAACATTAACACCGATAACTGTTCCTTCTTCGTTTGGTCCGACTTTCAATGAAGTATCTTTTACATTCAAAGCTTTTTCACCAAAGATGTTACGCAACAGCGCTTCTTCTGGTGTCAATAGTGTTTCAGATTTTGGTGAAACACGACCAACCAAAATATCGCCTTGTTTTACACGAGCACCAACATAAATAATACCAGATTCATCCAAATTTTTCAGTGCTTCTTCACCGACGTTTGGAATATCTCTTGTAAAGCTTTCTGGGCCCAATTGTGTATCACGTAATTTAATTTCTTTTTCTACAATTTTAATGGATGTATAAACGTCATCACGAGAGATACGTTCAGATATCACGATAGCATCTTCATAGTTATAACCGCGCCATGGCACGAATGCAACCAATACGTTGCGACCCAATGCCAATTCGCCGTAATTCATAGAAGAACCATCAGCAATGATATCACCTGCAGAAATTCTGTCGCCAACATGAACCAATGGTTTTTGATGAACCAATGTTTCACCATTTGAACGTTGGAATTTTTCAAGGTTATAAATATCTACACCTGTAACAACATTACGAGAATTCATACATTTAACAACGATACGGTTTGCATCAACTGATTCAACAACACCACTGTGTTTTGCAACCTTACCAGTGCGTGAATC
This sequence comes from uncultured Pseudomonadota bacterium, assembly GCA_947165335.1. Lineage (GTDB taxonomy): Bacteria > Pseudomonadota > Alphaproteobacteria > Rs-D84 > Rs-D84 > Enterousia. The sequence continues at coordinate 8,244 of CAMVAB010000004.1, forward strand.
ACGTGCAACTTCGCGTTCGATACCTGTTCCAACCAATGGTGCTTCAACACGCATCAAAGGAACACCCTGACGTTGCATGTTCGAACCCATCAAAGCACGGTTCGCGTCGTCATTAGCAACGAATGGAATCAAACCTGTTGCAATAGACACAACCTGACGTGGAGCAACGTCGATTAAATCGATTTCTGCTTTTGGTACCATTGTAAATTCACCGTCAACACGTGCGGTAACCATATCTTCTGCTAAAACACCTGAAGATGTTGTAGGTGTGTTTCCTTGGGCAATTTTATGACCCAATTCTTCATCAGCAGTCAAATATACCATTTCATCGGTAATTTTGCTGTTTTTAACAACATAGTATGGTGTTTCAATAAATCCGTATGGGTTAACACGTGCATAAGAAGACAAGTGTGAAATCAAACCGATGTTCGCACCTTCTGGGGTGTGAATTGGGCACAATCTTCCATAATGTGTTGGATGCACGTCGCGGACATCAATGCCTGCACGTTCACGATTTAATCCACCAGGTCCTAATGCAGAAATAAGACGTTTATGTTCAACTTCTGCCAATGGGTTATAAGAATCCATAAATTGAGACAATTGAGATGTCCCTAAGAATTCTGCAACCAATGACATCAAAGGTTTTGCGTTGATAACATCTTGAGGTTGCATTGTAGCAATGTTTGGAGATGTCAAACTTTCACGAACCAATCTTTCTATACGTAACATACCATTGCGGAATGTTTGTTCAAACAATTCACCAACAGCACGAACACGACGGTTAGACAAATTATCAATATCATCGATAACATCTTTGTGATCAATAATATTTGTTAATGTTTTCAATACTGCCAAGAAATCTGCTTTGGTCAAAGTGCGTTCATCTTCTGGTTTTTTACCAGAATCAATTTTCAAACGTTTGTTTAACTTGAAACGACCAACTGCGGACAAATCATAATATGCAGGATCAAAACCTTGACGCAAGAACAAATTAATTGCAGCTTCTAATGTTGGACGTTCACCTGGACGTACCAAATCGTAAATTGCAATCAAAGCTTCTTCACGTGTTGATGTTTTATCTGCAACCAATGTATTGCGCATGTGTGTTGTCACAGTTGTATTATCAATCGCAATCAAAGAAATATTTTTAACGCCTAATTTTTCAAGTTCGTTTAATACTTCTTCTGTAATTTCTGTGCCTTCGCCGAATAATACATCTTCGCCATTTTTAACAGCGCTGAATAAATATTCACCAATTAATGCATCACGGGACATACCGAACTTCTTGGAAGTTGCAGCAATTTTTGACAAACGTTTTGCGTTCAAACGATCGCCCTTGGATGCTAAAACTTTTTTATCTTTTGGATTAATCAAATCATAATTCAAACGATATTTATCCAAACCTTCGAAACTCGCAACATCACCAACCCACAATTTACCATCAAAAGACAAATTGATTTGTTTATAGAATGTGCCCAAAATTTCTTCAGGACTCATGCCTACGATTGTTGGTTTGCGTGGATCAGCCGCAAATTTCTTTTCGTCCGATGCCGCTGGTAAACAACGCAACAAAACTGTTGCAGGTATTTTACGTCTGCGGTCTATACGAACATAAATAATTCCTTTGGATTCTTCAAAATCAATCCATGAACCATGTTCAGGGATTATACGACCCGTATATGTTTCTGGATTACCAGCAACTTTCGCTTCTTTTGTTGTTCCAAATACCACACCTTGGGCACGGTGCATTTGAGACACCACAACACGTTCAACCCCGGCAGCGATAAAGCTTCCGCGTTCTGTCATAAGTGGTACATCGCCCATAAATATTTCTTGTTCTTTGATATCACGCAAAGATTTTTTACCATCTTCCGCAATATCCCATAAAATCAATCTCAGCTTCAATTTCAGTTTGCTGGAATATGTCATATTACGCAGCATACATTCTTGAACATTATATACAGGCTTATCCAATGTATATTCAATGAATTCCAAATCTGCAATTCCCGCATAATCTTTAATTGGGAACATCGATTTGAAAACATTTTGTAACCCGATATTTTTTCTGTTTTCTGGGGCTACATCTGCCTGTAAGAAATCTCTGTAAGAATTGTACTGAATTTCAACCAAATCAGGAAGCGGAGTTTGCAAAAAACTTTTACCAAAAGATTTTCTAAGTTTCTGGATAACTGCCATTTTCTGAATCCTTTTATTCTTCTGTATTTTTTATTTTGCAAACATAAAAAGTTTGTCACCTTTTTACGCCTGTGTGCCCGCCACAGAAAATTTATATTCTTGGCGGGCGGCGAAATTGCGTTAAACGCAATTTAATTTTGGAATTTTTCAATTCCGATAAAGTAAAAATTATTTCATTTCTACTTTTGCACCAGCTGCTTCGAGTGTAGCTTTCATTTTTTCAGCTTCATCTTTTGCAACTGCTTCTTTAACAGCCTTAGGTGCAGATTCAACCAAAGCTTTCGCTTCGCCTAAACCCAAACCTGTGATGTCTTTAACAGCTTTGATAACAGCCAATTTGTTTGCACCGGCATCAGCCAATACAACATCAAATTCTGTTTTTTCTTCAGCAGCACCAGCAGCAGCAGGACCAGCAGCAACTGCAACAGCAGCAGCAGCGCTTACGCCCCATGTTTCTTCCAATGCTTTTGATAATTCAACTGCTTCTTGAACAGTCAATTTTGACAATTCTTCAACTATTTTTTGAATATCTGCCATTTTATTACTCCTTGTGAGTTTTTATTAATTTTGTTTTTTTCCATACTCTGCTGAAACACGTGCAAGACGTGATGCTGGTTCTATCAATATACGTGCGATAGTACCACGGATTTCCAACAGTGATGGAAGCTTGGATAATTGCACAATGCCGTTCACATCAAGAAGGTCTGCATCCATTTTACCACCGACAATTGTCAGTTTTTGATGATCTTCAGCAAATTTTGCTAAAACTTTTGTCACAGCCAAAGCGTCTGTTGCAACTGCAACTGCTGTTGGATGTTTCATCAATTCAGATACAGCTTCGAAATTGGTGTCTTTTAATGCCAATTTCATCAAACGGTTTTTAACAACTTTGAAAACAGAAACCAATGGACGTAATTCATTACGCAAGCTTTCCATTTCTTTAACTGTCAAACCATGGTTTTCAATAACGAAAACACCGTCTGCTTCTTTCAAGGACGACTGCAACGCTGAAATCAAATCTGATTTTTCTTCGCGTCTCATTTTTCTATATCCTTTTAAGCTTCTTTGTTAAACTTTCCATCTGTGGTTTTCCACGGGTGGGGCTTGATTTCCTGCCCCAAAGAATTTTTCTTTGTCTATGATGGGAATTAAGTGATTTTCTTCACACCATCAGTCTTGGACAGAAATCTCTTTTATGGTGGGTTGTCCCACCATAAATTATTTTACTTCAACTTTCAGACCTGGGCCTTGAGTTGTAGCAACACTGCAACCCAAAATGTATTGTCCTTTTGCGGATGCAGGTTTAACTTTTTTCAATTGTTCGATTAACGCATTTGCATTTTCGACCAATTTATCTGTTGCAAAAGACATTTTACCAATGCCAGCATGGATAATACCTTTCTTTTCAGCGCGGTATTCAATCTGTCCTGCTTTTGCACTTGCAATTGCTTCAGCAACGTTATTTGTAACAGTGCCAAGTTTTGGGTTAGGCATTAAACCTTTTGGTCCCAAAACACGTGCAACTTTCGACATCTTTGGCATCATATCAGGTGTTGCGATAACACGATCAAAATCCAAAAAACCATTTGCAACTTTGTCAATCAATTCTTCACCGCCAACAACATCAGCACCAGCTTTTTTTGCTTCGTCTTGGGAATTAACTGTAAATACTGCAACGCGGACTTTTTTACCTGTGCCGTTTGGCAAAGATAACATACCACGAATGTTTTGATCAGCTTTTGCAACATCAATACCTAATTTGATCGCGATTTCCAAACTTTCGTCGAATTTTTTAGAACAAAAACCACGCAAAGTTTCAATAGCTTCGGATAATTCATAAACTTTCTTTGAATCCAAAGTTGACCAAGTTTGTTTTCTTTTTGTAACTTTCATGACTTAGCCCTCCACCTTTACGCCCATAGAACGGCATTGACCTGCAACAATATTGCATGCAGATTCAATAGTAGAGCAATTCAAGTCAGGCATTTTGTTCTTTGCGATTTCTTCGATTTGAGCTTTGGAAATTGTGCCGACAAATTCACGGCCTGGTTTATGAGAACCAATTTTCAATTTCAACGCTTTCTTTATGTAATATGACACAGGTGGCAATTTCATAATGAATTCGAAACTGCGGTCTGTATAAACAGTAATAATGCAAGGAATTGGCATTCCTGGTTCTTTATCTGCTGTTTTGTCATTAAATTGTTTGCAGAATTCTGCGATGTTAACACCAGCAGCACCCAGCGCAGGTCCAATAGGAGGAGCCGGATTAGCTTGTTTTGCAGGGACGACTAATTTAACAATCCCTTTAACTTCTTTTTTTGCCATTTTTTCACTCCATTTTTATCTTAGATGTTTTTACATCTGGTTAGTGTTGTGGTGCGATGTGGCGCATCTACCACGGTTTTTAGTATTTCTACTAAATCTTTTCTACTTGTTCGAATTCCAATTCAACACTGGTTTCACGACCAAATACTAAAATTGTCACTGTCATTTTTTGTTTTACATTATCAACATTAGATGCAATACCGTTGAAATTCGCAAACGGCCCATCAATAACATGAACTTCTTGGCCTTCTTCATAGACAGTATCTTCAGTAACAACAGAACCTTCTTCAACTTGTTTCAACAAGCGACGCGCTTCCGCTTCACTGATAGGAATTGGTTTAGATTGATTTTTAACTTTTTGACCCAAGAACATAACAACCTGGGGCATCAATTTTACCAAAGAAAATGTTTCATTATTCATAACCATCTGAACAACGATATAACCTGGGAAAAATTTCTTTTCTGTTTTAACACGTTTACCCGCTTTAATTTCAGAAACTTCACGTGTTGGAACCAAAATTTCACCAAAATATGCGTTTAATTTACGTTTATCGATTTGTTCACGCAATTCACGAGCAACCTTGTCTTCGCATCCAGTATGAACATTTACAACAAACCACTGCATTTTTTCTTCCATTGCCTATCCCTTTGTATCTTTAGAAAATCCAATTCACCAAAGCATTCAAAATGCTGTCAACGATGAAAAAGAATAATGCCGCCAAACCAGAAAAAACCAATATCATGAAAGTAGTGTTAATAACAGTTTCACGTGTTGGCCAAACAATTTTGAACCACTCTGAACGCACCGCTTTAATAAAATCAAGTATTTTTTTCATATTTTTCCCAGTTTTGTTATAGTTTCAGCGTTTTTCTTTTTGGCAGGGGCTAAAGGAATCGAACCCTTATCCGCGGTTTTGGAGACCGATATTCTACCGTTGAACTAAGCCCCTCTTATTTCCTTTATTATCAGTTACTACGCACAACCATCACCCCGGCATTTCCGCCATTTTATACTATAATCGGTGAAAGCATAGCACACCAATATCAAAAATCAAGCGGAAAGATTATAATATTTTAAAAAAATTAAGGCAAGCAAAAAAGAGAACTTTTTCTCTAAATATCATCATAAAACAAAAAAGTATCATTTTTTGCTTGCACTGAATAAATAAAATTGTCTACAATCACCGTAAATAATGTAGGAGTCTCACTTGGCAAAGACCATGGAACCGCCAATTTTGATGTCGCGCATACTGGCGTTTGTGCTGGCTGCATCTGTTGTGGTGCTGGGGTCTTTGGTATTCACTTTATTAAAAATGATGCCCCTCGAAAGGCCAGAAGTGTTCTTTTTGTTGACTCAAACGCGACCATCAAATGTGGTTATTGAACCTTTGGTTCCTGACACCAACAACAAAGTTGCAACCAGTAATTATATTCATGGATTTATTCGTGAATACATTACAGCCAGAAACACACTATATACGAATTCTTACATAACAAAAAACAACTGGACAAAAGTTGTAAAACCATGGTCTTCGAACGAAATTTATGATGATTTTGTTCACACAGATTTATACAAAGCTTATGCTTTAAGTTCTCAAACGCCTGGTATTTCATGTTCGGTTAATTTTCCTGATTCTAAGAAGAACAGTTCGATAGTAGATTTGGGTGATGACAAGTTCCTTGTAAATTTTATGTGGCTTTGCGAAAATATTGGTGGACAGACCACACAAAAAAATTATAAGATAGAAATAAGAATACAATCTGACCTTGATAAAAAAATGTCTGGTGTATTTGAAAACCTTGAAAAACTGAGTGCTAACCCGCTTGGAATTCAGGTAACACAATATACTATTCTGGATGGCAAAGGTGATCCTTTGAATTCGGATGTTAAATCTTGGTAACAGATTTGAAAGGTAAGGGATTATAAAAGATGACTTTTATAAAATTATGTAAAAATATTTCGTTGTTAACAATTTTGTGTGTTGCGTGCCCTGCTTTTGGTGTTGTTCAAACCGCATGGGATAACCCGAACGCAAACATGGCTGCTGGTTCTTCGCAACCTGGATACGCTAATTTGACATGGTCAACTGGTACGGTTTTGCCAATCAAAACACGTATGGGTATGGCAACATTGGTCACTTTACCCGCAGGCGAACAAATCGCAGATTATGTTGTTGGTAATGATGGTTTGTTTTATATAGACACAAAACCGGGCAGCCAATCTATGTATATCACTCCTGAAAGCGGTAATGAAGGAAACGATACAAATATGATTGTAACCGGAAAATCTGGGAACAAATATATTTTCTATTTGCGTGCATATCCTACTAATTCAAGCGAAATATCTTATTCCCAGGTTGATATTTCTGCTGCAGGTGGCGCTGTCGCTAATGTTTCTGCAGGCAATGTTGGTTCTGGGACTATGGGATCATTGTTAAAGAAATCTTCTGCAAAAACAACATCCACAATTGGTGTTGATGGCGAAGATTATGGATGGATAAAAACAATGAAAATAGATCCATCTGAATTCCGTTTTGATTTGGATATATTTGTTCCAAATCCAGATGATTATGTTATCGCACCTGAACGCGTATGGCGCGACAGAATCTTTACATACATTGATTTCGGCGACAAGGTTATTTCCATGACTCAACGTCCTGTTGTGTCTTTATTGGTCGAAGGTGGTGAAAGCCCGGTCAGTTTCCGTACAGACGGCGAAGACGGTCGTTTACTGATTGTCGAAGCTGTTGGTGATATGGTTTTACGCAGTGGTCAAAGAATTGTTTGTATAAAGAAACGTGCAAAACCATTCTTGATTGCCGATACGGCATCTGTGATGGCTTTGGCAGAAGCAAACGTTGCACAATCATTGGCGGCAAATCAATCTTTGAATGATATTGCGTATATGAATGAACAATATGCAATAAATGAAAATATTACTGATTATTCTGCAACACCAACAATGGTTTACAACCAACCAAACGCTGTTGCATTTGGTGGAACATCAACAATGATGCCAATTGCACGCACAACTGCTGGGGCATACTTACCACAAACAAATATTCCTATGATTACAAGCAATCAAACAGGTGTCGCTGTTGAATTAAAATCAGACACATCTGTAAAGGCATTAAATGATTACTGGACAGAATTGTTGGCAAAATTCAGCGGGGATGATGGTGTTGGGTTATTGACACCATACAAAAACGATGTGTTCTTTGCTGTTGATGAACAAGGCGTTGGCGATCTTGGGTCTAATTCATCATCTGCACGTTTATATCGTTTACGCATAGGCCCATTATCCGATATAGATACCGCACAGAAATTATGTGATCAATTATTGAAATTTAGTGGAACAAGTTGTCACGTAGTGAGAATACAATAAAGCAATGAAAAACTTAAAACAAGAATTTAAGAATTTTCGCAACACAACACCAAAGCATGTGCAATGGTTGTTGTTGGCTGCTGCATTTATTGTTGTTATTATTTTGCTGACTTTGGTTATTGGACAAAGATCTAAAAACGAACAATCTGTTGCTGATGTAAATATACCTGTTGATTTTCAAACCAGTCCATCGAGTATAGATTTCACCGATGTTAAAATGGGTTCCCATATGACTGAAAGTATCCAGGTGTCTGTTAATACGCCCGTTGTTATCAAAGATATAAAAATATCTGAGAAAGATATTACAACAACAAATGATTGTGAAGATTTATCGAACTTTTGCACAATAAACATAACATATAAACCAACATATGTTACATCGCAAAAAGATACTGTTTTGAAAATAACATGGCGTGTTGAATCACAACCAGATATTCTGAATACTGACGAAGTTCCTGTTATATACAGTTCTTGGGAAGAAGAACCAATCATTGTTAAACATGAAACAAAAATTGAACCAGAACCTATTATTGAAGATGAAAAACCAGAAATTGTAATTGATGATTTAGAACCTATTTTCGAAGAAGATTCTATTTTTGAACCTGTTGACGCAGCTGAAGAAATTCGTGGGGTTGCAAAACCAAACCCATTCAAAGAAGAACCTGTTTTAACCGCAGAAAAATGTTCTGAATTTGCAATTCCTGGATATGATCAATCAGGGAAACAAATTGGCTGGATAAAACCAGAACATGGTGCAAACTATTTTCATCCGTTTTCTGACAAAGATTGTTCAAAACCAACTGGTAAATACGATTTTGCAACCGGTATCATTACATCATTATCAGATGGTTCAAAAATAGGTACCGATTCTGACCATATTGGATACAGACATATTCGTTCAAGAAATATATCTGTACCAAAATTGTCTGCACCAAAAACAACTGCAACATTAAATTCAGATGGGACATTTGAAAATGCAAAATGGGGCAATAGTACAACAATAAAAAGACCGAAAAGATTAAGCGCTGAATGGAAAGATTATAAAGAAGAAACATTACTTGGTTCTGCTGACGAAGGTGAAGCTGTCGTTTCATCGCGTCCATATGATCGCACATTTATATTGCGTCAATTCAAACCAATTCCTGCAACAATTGTTTCCGAAGTTCGTGCAGACCCAAGTGTTTACGGTTGTTCAAAAATAACTAGCGGGGAATGTAAACCAGAAGATAATTACAGTATTCCTGTTCGTGCAACAGTAGACAGAAACGTTTATTCTGATGATGGTCGCACAATTATATTACCAACGGGAACATTATTGCTTGGTTATCTTGATGGTAAAATACCTGGACCTTATCAAGCATTTGGTCGTATGAATATCAAATGGTATCAATTTATTCGTCCAGATGGTGTAGAATTTAATTTTGGATCAGACCAAGATCCGTACTCTGCTGATGCCCAGGGTCGTATGGGTGTTCCGGGTCATGGCAGCACTGATTATGTTGAACAAATGGTTATGCCTATATTAACATCTCTTGTTCCTGCTGCTGTGAATATGATTGCACCTATTGCAGATACAGTTATAAACCAAATTGATTTAGATAATAATACAATTGTTCAATCAGGAACTATTCGTTCGTCTGAAATGGCAAAACAAGATATTATTAACACATGGAACAAAGTGACACAAAAATTGTTGGTTGATGCAATTGATAATACTGTTCCACCATTTTCTATCGCTGCAGGAACGCGTATAAACGTGTTTTCACCGGTTGATTTAATTGTCACATGTGGTAAAGATGAAGATGTAACAGATGATAAAATTTCAAACAAGTGTGCATTTGTTGCATACAATGATAAGGCAAAACGTCGTAAATGGTCCGATCTTAAGAAAAATGTGTCTATCGACACAGAAGATTCTTCGTGGGTGGGTCAGGTTCGTTCATTTAATTTACGTAAATATTGCACAACAGATAACGGCAAAATTACAATTGGGGACGATTGGGCAGAATCAGGTTACGATTACAGAACTGTTTTAATGTATTGTGAGTCACAAAACTATGATGCAAAAAACAACGCAAAACAAGCCGCATACAATACAAACATAACATCTAAAGCCGAAAAAAAATACGGTACTATTAATTATGATGTAAATACAAACACAAAAACCTTTAATCAGAATTCTGATCAACAAAAAGCATATAATGAAGATATTCTTGGTTTATCATATGATGACGAAGGAAATATAATTAACCCATTTGAAAATCATGGAACCAGCAAAGCAGAAGAAATTATAACATGTCTTGATGGAAATGCACCTGATGTGTATGGTTGTTGTGCTGGCGAAACATATACTGATATGGGACCATCTGATGAAAACGATCCAAACAGTATTCACACATTTGCATGTTGTCCAAGTGGCGACGGTGATTGCTTTACACCGTTGCAATAAAAACAATTAACAAAAAAATAACCGCTTCGGCGGTTTTTTTAATAGAAATAATAAAAGGCCGATTCGATAAACACTAAACAAAAACCTGTTTCGAATCGGTTTTCCGATTCGATTTTCTATTTATGGTTGTATGGTTTTACACGATTCGATTTTTATTATACTTTAACAAGCATCTATAAAAGGTGCTTTAAAAAACAAACAAGAAACAAAAGGAGAAACATTTTATGTTAAATTCGGTATACCAAGAAGAAATAAATCTTAACGAAAAATTTCAAAACGCAGAACAACTTTGGTTTTGGTTTTTATATTCTAAATCTGTTCAAAATGGTTTTAATTACAGAACAACATCTGTTAAACGCCCATGTGAATTATTAGATGTGGAAATGCTTATAACAAAACTTTATTTGTCTGGGAAATTATCATCAGAGCAACTTGAAATATTAAAAAAATTTGGTGATAAAAAACGCGCACCACATCAATATATTTATTCTGAAAACAAAGCCGCTGCCCTTTGGAAATCAGCCATGGAAACCATCACCGAACATGCAAAAGCAAAAGGATGGTTAACAGATTAAAAATATCATCACTAACGGAGCAGAGAATGTTCCCACAACAAAAGAAGATTATCATGATATATATTGGCTTTTCAACACGCACTCATAAATTATACGCACGCCTTTTTTGCAAAAGGTTTAAACATTGTGCACCTGTTGTTATTAACAAAGATAAATGTTATCTTTATCAGTTTGTAAAAAGAAACCATATTGTAAAAATTACTTTGATACGACGTGATTTACTTATTCTTAAAAACTATGGATGGGTATTTATCAAATACAACGCAAAAAATACACCTAGAAACGCAGAAACTATTCCTGCCATAACCTGTGTTCAATTTACAAAAAAGTTTTGCCACATAAACGAAAAACGAATTTTAACACCAGACAATTTATTTCGATATATAAAATAAAAATGCCCAAACGGGCATTTTTATTTAGTTGTCTTTTTAATTATATACATTTGTAATATTCCAAACAAATTAGATACTGTCCAATAAAGAACTAATCCCGCCGGCATCCACGCAAACATGACCGTAAACAATACCGGCATCCATTTCATAACGCGCTGTGTTGATGCCGCGACATCATTTGCGCCTTTCGCTGCTTTTGGCGTTTGTAAATATTGTTGCAACCACATTGTTGCCCCCATCAAAATTGGTAATATAAAATAAGGATCCATCGCGGCTAAATCTGATATCCATAAAAAGTGTGCACTGCGCATTGGCACAGATATTATCAATGCCTTATACAATGCAAAAAAGATTGGGATTTGAATCAACATTGGCAAACAGCCCGACATAGGTGACGTTCTATGTGTTTGATAAATCTTCATCATTTCCATTTGCAAGCGCGCTTTGTCGTTCGCATACAATTTTTGGACGCGTTGCAATTCAGGTTGCATTTTTTGCATCGCCATTGTTGAAACATAAGATTTACGAGTTAACGGCCATATCAAAATACGCAAAATCAAAGTCATCAAAATAATCGCTATACCGTAATTTCCAACCAATGCGTACAACCAATTCAACATCCATAACATAGGCTGAGCAAAAAACCAGAACCAACCATAATCGACAGTTTTTGCTATTCCCGGAATATCATTAGATGCGACTTTTAATAAATCTGCCTGACGCGGTCCCGAATATACATATGTATTTATTTCTTCTGTTTTGCCTGCACCAATTTTAACAGGGGCTATATTTGAATCAGCCAAATATAAATTCCCGCTTTTTTTCAAACTGATTGTTTGATCATTTGCATCCACAGCAGCAATTGTTTCCCAATACTGATCCGCAAAACCGAATGATCCACGCACAGTTGAATATGCAAAAGATTTTTTATTCAATTTATTCCAATTTGCATAGTCCAGTTTTGAATTAGCGTAAACAACACCACCTGTTTCAACCACAGATGATTTAATATTTGAAGCAGTATCAATTATGCGTGCATACGGTGTAATGCTTACTTCTTTGTTCAAATGATTGGTTATTTTATCAGACACCTTTATCATATAACCATCAACTGTTATTTCGCGTGCAAAATGAACATCTTTGCCATAATGCATAACACCAGATTTGTTTTCCCATTTTGTGTTTATATTTGGTGTTTGTATACTTGACGAAACAAATCCGATTTCAACAAAATTATTTTCTTTTGTTAATAAAGACACCGGTTCTTTAGATTTAGAATCTTTCAAGTGTTGCTTTAATACCACATTTGAAATACGCAAACCAGCCACATCAAAAGAAATAACATCATTTGATACATTACGTGTTTGTACAGACGATTTTTCAATAACAACTTCGTTTGGAATATTTGTTTGAACATTTTTTGGTCCAACCCACAATCCCATTATCCACCAAGCAAAAAAGAATAAAAATAACCACCATAAAAACCCTGAAAAACGTGATGGCTTTTTTTGATTTTGCATATTTGCCCACTGATTAAAACCACTGTTGTTATTTAAATACTGTACCATTTGATTAGTCCTTTAAATTACGAATACATTTGTTTCGATTTATAAACATATTTATTAAATATAAAATCACCCCGAAAGTTATAAACATATCACCAACATTAAATATAGCGGGAAAAGTCCACAACCCACCAATATGCCATTGAATAAAATCTGCAACTGCACCGAAACGAATTCTATCTACCAGATTCCCAAGTGCGCCACCAATAATCAAAGCGATCGGCAAACGTTCATAAACCAAAGCCCTTTTAAATAAATAATATATCAACCAAATGATAATTATCGCTGTCAAAATACTTAACACAATCGGCATTAAAAAATTAAACGCTGAAAAAGAAATTCCACGATTCCAAATAAAATGAATATTGAAAAAATTAGACAAACCATAATCGCCACCGATTATGTCATACCATGAAGCAATCACACCATTAATATTGCATTTTGCACAAATCACATTTGGATCAAAAACAACATCACCATATCTGGCAGATAATAAATCTAGTAAATATTTCTTTGAAAAGAAATCTGCCATAAAAGCAACCAGTATAATCGCACTATATTTCAAAAACTTTTTCATAAATTCTCCGTTTTTGGAAATATAGCAATTAAGAATTACAAAAGCAAATACTATATGCTCTATTTAGTATCAATTGGCTTTTTAACATTAGCATACTCATCACTGCGCAAAAATTCCATCAAAGCGTTGATTTTTGCGTTTGATAAACCTAAACCTTGCATCACCTTGGAACCAACAATAAATGAAGATTCTATGATTTCTGGTGTAGCAGATTTTACCCCCATTCTAATCAGTTCGCGCGATGATTTTAAATTATGTGCGCGTGCGAATATTTTCATTCGTGGAGCTATAGATTGTAAAGTTTGAACAATATCCTGCGCAACAGATTCATCATTTAATGCGATAACCACAGCGCGCGTTTTACGTGGTTTAAGCCCTGCAGCCAACAAAATCGCTTTCTTGCGCGATTCACCATATATCACATTATATCCCGATTCACGTGCCATAACAACTTCATCAACATTTGCATCAATTGCAACGTATGAAATTTTCTCGGAACTTAACATTTGTGCAATAATTTGTCCCATGCGGCCAAAACCACAAATGATAACAGTTGGGGTTTCTTCTGTAATTTTTTCTGATAGTTTTTTATTTGACCGCCCACCAAATACGCGTCCCGCTTTTAATAATTGATCATATATCAAAAGCAATATTGGTGTCATCATAATTGAAACAATGATAACAGCTGTTAAAATTTCCTGGTGTTCAGCCGGCACAGCAGAAATATTATTTGTTTTCATCGTTTGTAAAATCAATAAACCAAATTCACCACCTTGGGCCAAAATCAAAGACATTAATGATGATTCACGTCCAGATACATGGCGAACACGTGCCACGATATACAATGCGCAAAACTTAATCGCTACTAAACCGACAGCACCGACTATAACCATTGCCCAATGATCTATCAAAAAAGGTAGATTGATTCCCATACCAAGCACGATGAAAAAGAACGATAAAAATAACATTGCATATGGTTCAACCGCGGCATTAACCTGGTGTCTGTAAATTGTTTCAGACATTAACATACCGGCAAGAAACGCACCCAGTGCAGATGGCAAGCCCATCAAATTCAAAACAACAGCCCAAACCGCAATATTTACCATTATTGCCAAAACAAATACTTCCTGGGATTGTAATTTTGCGACAAGGCGCATCAATGGATTTATAATAAATTTTGAAACGATTATAACGCCAACAATTAAACCAACAGACATCACCAAAATATCTATTGCAGAGGCACCTAAATTTATAGATTTTCCAGCCATAATTGGCAACATGGCAAGTAATGGAATTGAAAGTAAATCTTGGAACAACAAAATAGAGAAAGTTTGCCGCCCCATATTCGTTTGCAATTGGTTTCTGTCTATTAAAATCTGTAAATCTTCGGATGTGCTCGACATAGCAAGAATCAACGCCATCATTATTGTCCCAAGCAACGTCCAAGATGTAACACCAACTAAAATGGGAAACAACATAACCGCAACCATTAACACCTGGGATGCCCCAAGACCAAATATTGTATGACGTAACTGCCATAATCTTTGCATATTGATTTGCAAACCAATATTAAACCACAAAAACATAATACCCAAATCGCCCAAAAAATTCCATGTCCCAGACAATTCAAACAAACCAAACACATGTTGCCCGGCTAAAATACCAGTTAACAAAAAGGCCAACAATGTTCCCATTTTGAAAAGTCGCATAAAAAACACCGCGACAAAAGCTATTACGAAAAATATAAGTGTTGCTGTTGACATGTTCTCCCTCTCCGTTTTATTTATATTATAACAAATTTACATCTATATTGCTTGCTATTTTTAAAAACATTTCTGGTGATAATTCTTCGGCACGCTCCGTCCCAGCCAAACCGAATTTTTCCCAATCTGTTTTTATAATTCCACGTATCATTTTGCGTCTTTGTCCAAATAATTTCGCAGTTAATTTTTCAAGAACTGCTATATCTTTTATTTTTTTGATTTTGTTTTTATTTGGTGTTATTTGAACAACTGCAGATTGAACCTTTGGACGCGGAACGAACGCAGTATTTGGTACATCAAATAAAATTTTTGTATCTGCAACAATATTAGATAATACAGATAATCTGCCGTATTGCGCATCTTTTACATTTGCAACAATTCGCATGCCAACTTCTTTTTGAAACATTAAAGTCAAAGATTTTATATTCGCACCATTTGCGATTTTATGTAACCAACCAATCAACAGTTCTGTTCCGACATTATAAGGTAAATTTGCACAAACACTATATCCAGATTTATCTAAATCAGACAAATCGACTTTCAATGCATCACCAAAAATCACTTCTAATTTTCCATCTGACGCTTCTACTATTTTTGATAAAATATTTTGTGTTGTTTTATCTTTTTCAATTGCAACAACATGCTTTGCACCAGCCAATAAAATTGCACGTGTTAAACCACCCGGTCCTGGGCCAACTTCAACAACAGTTGTTTTTTCAATATCAGGAACACTGCGTGCAATACGACCAGTTAAATTTAAATCAAATAAAAAATTTTGCCCAAATTGCTTCTTTGGCTCTAAACCTGAATCACGCATCATTTCTGATACAGGGGGCAAATTTGCAATTTTGTTTATCATAATTTCTTTCGTCCCCCAAATGCCAATGTTAATGTTCCGTCATCAATATAATCAAGATCCCCACCAAGCGGCACCCCTGATGCTAATTCAGAAAATTCCACACAACTATTCCCAATAGAAGACATTATGTATTGCTGCGTTGTTTTTCCTTCAACTGTATTAGGCAAAGCAAATATTATTTCTTTGATATCTTCTTTTTGTATACGCAACGGAATATTTGCAATGTTTAAATCATCAGGTGTAACACCATCAACACCAGAAAGATTTCCACCCAACACATGATAACGGCCATGAAACACGCCTGATTTTTCTAAAACCAAAACATCAGACAAATCACGCACTATACACAATTGACCGTTTTTGCGGGATGCATCCATACAATATTCACAAACATCCCCATCAGTTAACATTCCACAAACATTACACGGATGAATAGTATTCGCCGCATCCATCAAAGTATTTGCAAGATTAATCGCCCTTCCTGTTTTATCCTGTAATAAACCAATTACAATACGTGTCGCAGCACGTGTACCAACACGTGGTAATTTTGCGAATTGTTTAATCAGTTTTTCTATCTTTATATTCATATCTTTTCTTTAATGAAAAATATAACAATCTATACCGTTTGCAGAAGCAACTTCTTTTGCACTTTGCGCGGCGCTTTCAGACAAACCATTTACACGCACACGATATAAACCGCTGTTATTTTGTTGTATATCTGCAATTAAACCAGTTGCAGATTTTACTTTATCTGCCTGTTTTTTAGCCGTTTCAAAAGATGAAAATGCACCAAATTGTACACCAACCGAACCAGACGAATATTTTGGTGATTCATGTTTTGATTCCACAGGCATCGCATATTTTGCGACAGGATTGTTTTGCGAAACCTGCTTTTTTTGTTGTTCAACAAGTGTTGCATTTGTACTAATTTTGTTAAAACCAATATTTAACATTTTTGTCGCAACACTCGCCCTAACATCTTTATTTTCAGCGCCCAATACAACCGCTATCAAATGATGACCATCACGCTTTGCGGTTGCAACAAGTGAATATTTTGATTTATTTGTAAAACCTGTCTTCATACCATCACAGCCCGGATACGAACCCAATAATCTGTTGCCATTTGTGTAGGTTTTACCGTTATAAGTCCAAGATTTAATTCCAAAATATTTCCAATATTGCGGAAAATGTTTATATACTGCCATTGAAAGCAATGCTATATCACGTGCAGTTGACATATGATCGTCATTTGGCAGTCCCGACGAGTTTTCAAAATTAGTTTTTTCCAAACCAATTTCATTTGCAACACGCGTCATCAAATTTGCAAAATTACCTTCTTTGCCACCCTGTAAATTTTCAGCCAACACACGTGCAACATCGTTTGCAGAATGTACAGCGACCGCTTTAATTGCGTCTTCTACGGTGATTTTACTGCCAGCCGGCAAACCTAATTTTACAGGTTGCGCATTTGCGGCATAATTAGAAACAATTAAATAATCATCCAAATGTAATCTGTTATGTTCCAGCGCATCAAAAGTTAAATACAATGTCATAATTTTTGTTAATGATGCCGGATAATTTAAATCATTTGCATTTTCTTGGTACAAAACACGTCCAGAATCAATATCTGCAACCAATACAGCATTGTATTGTGCAGCACTTGCCATACTGCAAAACAACACACATGAAAAAACAAACGCTAAAACTCTCTTCATAATGTATAAATCATAGTAAAAATACTATGTTTCGGTCAATATGAAAAATAGATTTTAATCAAGCGTTCTTAAACTGATTTTATCATCATCTACGATAACAAGTTTACCAAAACCAATACCAAATTGACGCACCGATTCAAAAGCCAATCTTTGCCCAAACAAAGATGAATCAATCAATGGAAACACGCCACGAACCAAAGACAACTGGTTTGCGACTCTTTCATCACCACATACTGCAACAATCGGAATATCAGGACGACGACATGATATTTGGACAGCGGTATCAGTATCACGCGCAAAAACAACTATGGCAACCGCTTTATTTAAATACGCCATTGACGACACAGAACGCGACCAATCATTTTCTGGGACATTATCTATGCGTGACCAATCGTATGGATTTTCAATAGTATCCTTGTCAGAATAAGACAAAATTTTATTCATTGTTTCAATAACATTAACAGGATTATCCCCTATGGTTGTTTCTTCCGAAGTCATTGTTGAATCAGCCCTTAAATACGCGGCATTTGCGACATCAGAAATTTCTGCACGCGTTGGAAATTCACTGTGCACCATACTTGATAACATTTGTGTTGCCATTATCACAGGACGATTTAATTTTCTGCACTCTCTTATTATATGACGTGATACAGCCGGTACCTGTTCAAAAGGTAATTCAACCGCCAAATCGCCGCGCGCAATCATAATTGCATCTGCGGCAGTCGCAATATCAACTATTCTTTCCACAGCGTTTGGACGCTCTATTTTCGCAATTATTTTTACAGGATGTGATGTTCTTTCATTTATAAAATCACGAACATTTGCAATATCTTCGGCACGTTGCACAAAAGATATTGCGACATAATCTGGATTCTTAGTTATTGCGTATTCAAGGTCCCCCCTGTCTTTCGCAGTTAAAATATCTGTATTTATATCAGTATCAGGCAAATTAAAACCACGACGCGACCAAATTTCATCCCCGCGCACAACAGTTGTTTCAATTTTGTCATCAAACACAGCATCAACACGCAATTCGATTTTACCATCATTCAATAAAACCCTGTCACCAATGTTCAAAGATTTCATCACATCCGCGTCAGGCAATTGAACTCTTGTTTCATTACCCGGCGTTGGATCAGAATCAAGAATAAATTTTTGACCAACTTTTAATGGATAATGATTTTCGGTTTCAAAAATACCGATTCTGTGTTTTGGCCCCTGAATATCAACAATTATCCCAACTGGGATATTTAATTCTTTGGAAACGGCACGAATTAAATCTATCTTGGCCCCTTGGACATCGCCAGTATCATGACTGAAATTAAGACGACACATGTTGACACCTGCTTCAATCATGCGTTTCAAAGTATCTTTGTCTTCGCAATTTGGGCCAATAGATGCCGTAATTTTGGTAAATCGTGTCATAATCTCTCTCCAAAGATTCAAAAACATTTGATTTTTCTAATAGTTAATATATCATATAATGCGGAAGAAAAACAAGAGGAAGAATATGAAAAACGCAAACCATGGTGCCATTGACAACGCTCAACTGATTAGTATTATTGAACGTATTGAAAAATTAAACGAAGATACAGCGGCGATTGCTGCAGATATCAAAGAAGTTTATAGCGAAGCAAAATCCGCAGGATATGATCCAAAATATATTCGCCAAATGATACGTTTGCGTAAACTTGATCCAGATGAATTAGACGAAGCAGACGAACTAACAAAAATGTATCGTGACGCATTGGGGTTATAAATGAAAACATTTACAAAACGTGTTGAAGATTTTACCTGCGCCCACTGTGGCGCAGATGTTTTAGGTAATGGTTATACTAACCATTGCCCAAAATGTTTATGGTCAAAACACGTTGATAATAATCCAGGCGACCGCCAATCTACATGTGGCGGTATGATGAAACCCATCGCTGTTGCACCAACGAAGGACGGTTATATCATCACCCATAAATGCGAAAAATGTGGCAAAACAATAAAACAACATTCATCAGAAAATGATGATATCGATGCCATAATTGCAATATCATCAAATCCTGATTTTATTTTTGGTAAATAATTTACTTATGTTTAGCGGCTGCAATAAACGCATTAAACATTGGATGTCCATTATATGGACTGCTTTGGAATTCCGGATGGAATTGTCCTGCTATAAAGAATTTATGCGATGGTATTTCAATTATCTCTGGCAATTTACCATCTGGTGAAATACCTGAAATTATCATACCCGCTTTTTCCAACGCATCTTTATATTCAATGTTCACTTCATATCTGTGGCGATGACGTTCAGATATATTTATTGAACCATAAATCTTTTCTGCTAATGTCCCTGGTTTTATATTACATTGATAAGCCCCTAAACGCAGAGTTCCACCCATATTTTCTTTATCACAATCTTTCATAATATAAATCACAGGCGTAC
>CAMVAB010000005.1 GCA_947165335.1 uncultured Pseudomonadota bacterium
GATTTAATGGAAGGTGTATCTTTCGAATCGTTATCTTTTGCAGGGCGTTATAATTTGAATAATTTAATTGTTTTGTGGGACGATAATAAATTATCTATTGATGGCATTGCACAAACTGATTCGGATGTAAATGCGCGTATGCGCGCACTTGGGTTTAATGTAATGTCGATTCGTGGCGATGATATAAACGCGATTGAACATGCTTTGGAACGTGCTGAGAAATCAAGTACACCTGTATTTATACAATGTAAAAATATTTTAGGACGTAATTCATCATTGGCGAATAAGAGCATTGCGCATGGTTTTGCATTGTCTGATACCGAAATACTCGATTTGATTTCACGTTTTGCAGATGCTGATGGATTAAAGTTATGGGATATTATAAAAAAGCGTCCAATCGCACAAAAGATAAAAGCGATTTCTGCTTTGCCACGCGTAAGAATACCTAAAATACCGGAACGCATTTCCACACGTGAATTATCTGGAATATATCTTGATTTGCTGATGCGGGGTGGGGCCGATTTAATAACTGGTTCTGCAGATTTAGCAGATAACACACGTGTTAAAACATCAAAATCAAAAGATATTACAGCGAATAATTTTAATGGAAATTATATAAATTTTGGCGTTCGTGAACATGGTATGGCTGCAATAATGAACGGTATGGTGGCTGACGGTTTGCGTGTTGCCGGATCAACATTCTTGGCGTTCAGTGATTATATGCGTCCGTCGATTCGTCTTGCAGCATTGTCAAAATTGCCGGTTATATATGTTTTTTCGCATGACAGTATTGCGGTTGGTGAAGACGGTCCAACACATCAGCCAATTGAACAATTACCATCGCTACGTTTAATTCCGAATTTAATGGTTTATCGTCCATGTAATATGGCAGAAATCGCATATGCTTGGCGAGAGATGATTGGTGATATTGAACATCCGTCCGCTATTGTTTTATCGCGTCAAAAATTCAAACAAATAGAATCGCCAAAAGATTCAGAAATGAATCGTGGTGGATATATAATTCATCCGGCTGCTTCTGGTCGTGCAAAAACAACAATTATCGCCACAGGAAGCGAAATACCATTGGCTGTTGAAATCGCGTCAAGATTCAAAAATATTCAGGTTGTATCTATGTTAAATCTTGAAACCTTTCGTAATCAAGATGCGTCGTATAAAAACAAAATATTACGCGGTTGTGTGATTGTTATTGAAGCAGCAGCGCCAGGACAATGGTTTGAAATTGCGGATATGGTTATTGGGGTTGATAAATTTGGCAAATCTGGGAATGGAGATGCCGTATATAATGAATACGGTTTTAATGCTGACAAAATTATTCGTGAAATAAAAAGATATATAAAATAAATGGCAGATTCAAATATATTTGTTTTGTCAAATGGTGAAAGTGTGCCGGTTATAATAGAAAATCGTCGCGGTGCGCGTAATGTAACGATTCGTCCAAAAACATCACCAAAACGAGAAATACACATTTCAAAACCATGGACATCATCAACTAAATTCGCGGTTGGCGTGTTGGAATCAAAACGCAAATGGGTTGAACATATTTTTGATGCTGCACCAACAAAAGAAAAAATGACCCCAGGCATAACATTGGAATTTCTTGGGCGACCGGTCAAAATAATTCACGACTGTAATTTGCGCGCCAATAAATATATGGATGCTGACAAAACGACATTGTGTATTGGGGGCGGGGTTGACATGTTTGAACGCCGCGTTCGTGATTTTATCAAAGCAGAATTATTGGCGGAAATTAAACAAATCATAAAAACAACACCGCGCGAATATTGGCCATCACATATAACACTGCGCGATACTTCTTCGCGTTGGGGGTCGTGTTCATCAACCGGTAATATATCGTTTTCATGGCGTTTGGCATTTGCACCGTATGAAGTTATGCGATATGTAGTAATGCACGAATTATCACACAGAAAATATATGGATCATTCGCCGCAATTTTGGGCAAATGTATCAAAATTGTATGGTTTTGGTGTAGAGCGAGCAAAAAGATGGCTTTCAAAAAACGGTCAAACTTTACACAAATATTTTTAACAAAAATGCTTTTTTTATATGTGCGTTTATGATAAAATGAATACAGAAATAATACAAGAAAGGAAAGAAAAATGAAAAAGATTCTATTGTTTTCATTATTTGCATGTTTGTGTATGAACGTTTCGCATGCTGTGTGTCTTGGTACTACTTGTGCTCAATATCCAGACGGCGGAGATGTTGAACAGCAATCGTGTCTGAAAGATGCAAATGCCACGGATTTCACAGAAAAATGGAAACAAGAAGATACTGCATGTAGTGCGCGACAGGCGAAAATAGGTCGTTGTTGGAAACAAACAAATAAAGCAGGCGAAGATGTGATGTCTTGTGCAGCAAAGATTTGCAATGAAGATTCTGCTCTTTGGTTGCATAAAAATAGTGATGGGAGCTACTCTTCTTGGGGGGCTTGTTATAAAAAAGATTGGCTTCAAAAAAAGTATTGTGACAAAGGAGATGAACGTTGTAATGATTGCGACGGAAAGTGTGAGCTGAATATTATAGAATGGCAAAATGGTTCTTTTGGGAAAACAAATGCGTTTTATAATGACAAGTTATGTGTTTGTGTCCCAAAAAACAATGCAGATGAATTTTGTAAATACACATTTGATGCCGATATTGAATGTGCTGATGGTACAACATTAGTATATAATAAAGAATTGAGCATACCAAAAAATCTTTTCGAAGGTGGAAAATGTAAGGACGAAAGCTACCCAACATTTGAAGAATGGTTTGATGCACAATTTAAAGATGTAAAAAAATATGTTCTTGAAAAATGTCCGAATGCTAAAACCAAAACTTCGGTATCAACAATATCTGGTGGTTCTGGGGTTAATAATGCACAATTACAAAGTGCAAAGGATTCTATAGACAGTTTCTTTGCAAGCACTGAATCACACAGAAGTGGTTTAAAGACAGCCGATGGTAAATTCAATACTGTTCGTCTTGCATCTGATTTGACAGCCGGTGTTGTTCTTGGGACAGTTGGTGGTGTTGTAAGCGGTGTCGTAATCAAAAAGAAACAGGTTGAAAAAGGTTTTGAAGCACTTCATTGTGCGGTTGGCGGTCAAACAGTCGCTGATTGGGGTGATACATTTGAAGTAGGTCTTCGGAAATAATAATTAAAACCCGCACAAATGCGGGTTTTTTATTGCAAACTATAAAAATCTGGGCTATAATAAACATATGATGAATCAAAAAATTGTATCTTTTTTATCTCAATTGCATCACGCCACACGCGGCGTGTGTTTCTAGCATTTATGTATTTTTTATGATATAATGGCTGTTGAAATAAACAGTATAATTTCAATTTGTGGTTTTATAAACAAAGGATTTAAAAATGGACTTAAAACCAACAAAACCTTTAAGCGGATTTATTGAATTGTTGCCGGCTCAGCAACGTTGTTTTGATTATTGTGTGAACAAAATGCAAAACGTGTTGCGCGGTGCGGGCTTTAATCGTATTGATTTACCAAGTATTGAACGCGCGGAGGTTTTGACAGATAAGGATAACTGGGACGAAATCGAAACCCAAATGTTTTTGTTCCAAAAAGGCGATACGAAAATGGGTCTTCGTTATGACGGGACTGTCGGGTTATCGCGTTATGTCGCGGGTCATCTAAATGATTTAGTATTCCCTTTTCGCGCCTATCAATTTGCTAAAAATTATCGCGGCGAACGTCCACAAAAGGGTCGTTATCGTGAATTTTATCAAATGGATGTTGATATAATGGGTATTGACAATTTGTCTACAAATTATGATGCAGAAATTGTTGCAACACTATCTCGTGCATATGATTCAATTGCTGATTTAGTCGGCGGTGTTAAAATCAAAGTTGGCAATCGTAAGTTTTGGAACGCTATGTTCGAATATCTGAAATTGGATGAAAAACAAAGTCGTGAAGCATTCATTTTGATTGATAAACGCGATAAAATCAAAGATTTTCGCGATGCATTGGCTGAAACAATTGGCAATAAAAACGCAGATGTAATTGAAACTATTTTTGACAAAGGTTATAAAGCATTTGCAGATAAATCTGAAAAATTATCTGCCGCAGTTGCCGAAATGGATGCGTTTATGGAAACTTTGCGCGCGATGGGTATAAAAAACGCAGAAATAGATGTTTCTATTATGCGCGGTCATGCATATTACACGGGCATAGTTTTTGAATTCTTTTCAACAAAATACCCGGAAATGTCTGCAATTGGGGGCGGGGGACGTTATGAAAATTTGGCATCTAAATTCTCTAAAACTAAAATTGTAGGCGTTGGTGCATCTGTTGGTGTATCAAGATTGTTGGTGTCTTTGATGGATGAAAACAAAATAGATTTATCAAGTTTCAAAAACAATATTGATGTTGCTGTATTGGTTATGGGAAACAAAAATGTTCCTTATGCTATGAACATGGTTTCAAATTTACGCGAAGCCGGGATAGTTGCGGTTCCATACCTTGACACCGACAAAAAATTCAAAAATCAAATTGAATATGCTGATAAATCGGGTGCTCGATTTGCAGCTATTATCGGTGATGACGAAGTGGATAAAAATGAAATCGCTTTGAAAAACATGGATTCCGGGGTCCAAGAAACATTATCTATCGCGGATGTAATCAAAAAGGTAAAATAATATGATTATCGAACAAAAATTATTGGATATTCAGGCGCGCGCCAAAGATATCGAAACCAAAATGAATTCTGGCGAAATATCAGGTGATGAATTGACCAAATTGTCCAAAGAATATTCTCAATTAAATGATGTTTTACCGTTAATCGACAAATATTTACAAACGCAAGCCGGCATTCGTGACGCTAATGAAATGTTGAACGATCCTGAATTAAAATCTATTGCGGCTGAACAACTCGAAGAATTAAATCATGCGTTGCCAGATTTGGAACGCGATTTGCAAATTGCGCTGCTTCCACGCGATGCCGCTGATGATAACAGTGCGATTATGGAAATTCGTGCAGGCGTTGGTGGCGAAGAATCTGCTCTGTTTGCAGGCGATTTATTCAATCAATATAAATCTTACGCTATGCGAAAGGGCTGGAAAATCGAAATAATCGAAGAAAACGCGACATCCCTTCATGGGTATAAAGAAATTATTTTCAAAATCGATGGGGTGGGGGCGTATGCGCGCATGAAATTTGAATCGGGCATCCATCGTGTTCAACGCGTTCCTGAAACAGAAGCAGGCGGCCGTATTCACACATCTGCTGCATCTGTCGCCGTTATGCCAGAAGCCAAAGATATAGACGTAGTCATTGACGACAAAGATATTCGTATCGATATTTTCCGCGCGTCAGGGGCAGGCGGCCAACACGTTAACAAAACAGATTCTGCGATTCGTATTACCCATTTTCCAACAGGTATAGTTGTCACATGTCAAAACGAACGTTCCCAATTACAGAACAAAGCGACTGCTATGGCGGTTTTGCGTTCGCGTTTATATGAAAAACAACGCAATGAACAAATGAACGCTTCAAACGCATCTCGTCGTAGTATGGTGGGATCCGGGGATCGAAGCGAAAAAATCAGAACCTATAATTTCCCTGAACAACGCGTAACAGACCATCGTATCAAATTAACATTGTACAAATTAGATGATATTTTGGCCGGTGGTGAAGGGCTTGATGAAATGATAGATGCGCTGATTTCCGCGGATCAACTTGAAAGATTGGCAGCAATGAATTAAAGAACCGGTCAAAAACGACCGGTTTTTATTTGTGCGAAATTTTTATTGTCTTATTTCTTCTTTTTATATAAAATCACTTACATGAGAAACAAAAAACAAATAAAAATAGATAAACCAATCGTTATGGTTGGGCTTATGGGTGCCGGAAAAACGAGCATAGGGCGTGCTTTGGCGCGAAACCTTGGGATTCCATTTGTAGATTCAGACAAAGAAATTGAAAAAGCAGCGGGTTGCAGCGTCGTTGATATTTTTTCCATGTATGGCGAAAAAGAGTTCAGACGTGTCGAACAAAAAGTCATCGAACGCATCATTGATACACCACCTTTGATCAAAGTTATATCTACTGGCGAAGGCGCTTTTATAACAGAAGCGGTGCGGCAAACCGTTCTGGAAAAATCGCTAACAATTTGGTTGAAAGCTGATTTAGAACTGCTTGTAAAAAGGACAAATTTTAGACAAACCCGTCCGCAATTATTAAACACAGATTCGCGTCAAATTTTGGCTCAATTGATAAAAGAACGTTATGATACATACGCGTTGGCTGACATTATGGTTGAAACGCGGGATGAAAATATTCATAAAACACTTAACAAGGTGTTAAACGCTATCGAACAAAAACAGAAACATAAAAAAGGAGAACAAAATGAAACTTCTAAGTGAATTTAAATCATTTATTAACAAAGGTAGCGCAATCGACATGGCTGTCGGTATTATCGTTGGGTCTGTGATGACAAGCGTTGTTAATTCTTTGGTGAAGGACGTTATTATGCCACCAGTTGGGATGTTGGTTGGCGGAATTGATTTTTCACAATGGTTCTTTGTAATCGGCGGCGGTGAACCTGGTGTTCATTATAACACAATGGAAGCAGCGGCGGCCGCAGGCGCAACAACATTGAATCTGGGAACATTTTTAAATACAATCATCAGCTTCCTTATTACAATGTTTGCTGTATTTTTAATTGTAAAGGTTGCAAACTCAGCACGTGGCAAAGCAGCTGTCACAACTCGTGCATGCCCATATTGTAAACAAACAATCAGCAAATCTGCAACAAAATGCCCATATTGCTGCAGTGTGGTAAAGCCAGAAGCTATTGGTCCAGCCGAAGAAGCAGATCTTGCCAAAGGCTTGAAATCTTTGAAAGAAAAAGTTGGTAAAGTAGCAAAAAGGGTTAAGGTTGTAAAACCAGCAAAGAAAAAATTGCTAAAAAATAAGTAAAAACAATATGTTATAGAATATAACCAAAACCGCCCAAATTCAAAAAAGGGCGGTTTTTTGCGGGGTTGGGGCATATAAAACAGAAACAAAAGAAAAGCGAAAATTAAACATACAATAAATATAAAAATTATATATATTCATATAGAATAGATTCTTAATCAGGTAGTTTTGAATAATTATTATAATTTTTATCATATTTTTGTCCTTTGTTTAAGAAATCGCAGAAAACTGCAGGGAAGCACCCAAAAAGACAATATTATAAAGGCGCATAATGTATATTATGTATAGTTTAATATGTGCTCGCTAGGCTCACTGTTAAACTATACATAATATAAACAATAAATATAAAAATTATAAATCTTGGTGATTTTGGTTGTGTAAATATATTTTTTTCTAGAAATATTTTTATAATTTTTTTGGAATTTTTTATTTCTTAAATTATTTTATTATAAAAAATTTTTATCTGTTTGTTTTTACTGCAAAAATAATTTTTGTGGATTTTTTGAAAAATGCCCCACTGGATATGTGTTTTTGCTATTTTGACCCCCTGTTCTGAGCGTTCAAATTTTATTTAATCATATATTTATATGTCCGGATCGCCCTAAATTGATTTGGCTTTTTCCAGAAAATTTGATACTTAAAACCATCAAAAATCCCGGATTTCTGCGGTTTTTGGTCTGTTTTAGTGTTTTTTTTGGGGCTTTGGGTAAATATTTGAAAATGGTGTCTTAATTAGGTCAAAATGGCGGATTTTGGCATTTTACAGAGGTTTTTGAAGTGTTCTTTATTGTTTTTTGGATGTTTTAAACTATACATAATATTTTAAACAAACATATTTATCACACCTCTGCTTTATTACATAAAAATACTTGAATTTTCGGCATTTTAAATATAAAATTGACGGGTAAATTTAATAATAAAATGGTGATGAATATGAGCGACGAAATGAAACATATATTGGATCGTGAATCAAAATGGCAAAAACGTTGGCGCGATGAACGTGCTTTCGTTCCAAAAAATAACGACAAACCAAAATATTATAATTTGATTGAATTCCCTTTCCCAAGTGGTTCTGGTTTGCATGTCGGTCATATGTTGCCTTATACTGGGATGGATGTTATGGCGCGCTTTAAACGTATGCGCGGTTTTGATGTATTGTACCCTATTGGTTATGATTCTATGGGTATATCTGCTGAAAAATATGCGACCAAGGTTGGCTTGCATCCACGTGATTCAGTGGCCCAATTGATAAAGATTTTTGAAAATGATATTTCTATTATGGGACTTTCTTTTGACCCAGAATCTACTGTTTCTACATCTGATCCTGAATTCATCAAATGGACCCAATGGATGTTTATTCAATTCTTTAAACATGGACTTGCTTATAAATCTGAATTGCCAATGAATTGGTGCCCTAATTGTAAAACCAATTTGACTAATGAAGAATTGGAAGACGGAAAATGCGAACGCTGCCATGGCCCTGTCGAAAAGAAAATGAAATTACAGTGGAATTTGGCTATTACTAAATATGCCGACCGTTTAATAGACGATTTGGCTTTGGTCGATTATCCTGAACAAGTAAAGGTTCAACAGATAAATTGGATTGGTCGTTCTCATGGTGCAGAAGTTGATTTCAAAGTTGATGATGATATTTTGACTGTTTATACAACACGTGTTGATACTATATTTGGTGCTACTTTCTGTGTGGTTGCGCCAGAACACAAATTGGTTGCTAAATGGTTAGATGCTGGAAAAATCGAAAATGCCGATGCAGTGTGCGAATATATCGCTGCTGCACGTACTAAATCTGAAATCGAAAGAACAGATAATACAAAAGAAAAAACAGGTGTCGAATTACAAGGTATTAAAGCAGTCAACCCGTTCAATGGCAAAGAAATTCCAATCTTTATTTCCGACTATGTTTTGACTGATTATGGAACTGGGGCAATTATGGCGGTGCCTGCTCATGACGGACGCGATTGGGCGTTTGCAAAGAAATTTGGTTTGCCAATAATTCCTGTGTTGGCAGGTGGCGATGTTGAAAATGCTGCTTGGGAACAAGATGGTGAACACATAAATTCTGAATTCTTGAACGGTATGGGTAAACAAGATGCTATTGCCGCTGCAATCAAATATGGAACCGAACATGGTTTTGCAAAAGGTACAACAAAATATAAATTAAAGGACTGGGGTTTTTCTCGTCAAATGTATTGGGGCGAACCTATTCCACTTGTTTACTGTGATAAATGTGGGTGGCAACCTGTGCCGGAAGATACCCTGCCCGTTTTGCAACCATATATGACAGATTATAAACCAACAGAAGCCGGCGAAAGCCCACTTGCACGTGCAACTGATTGGGTGAATACAACCTGTCCGGTATGTGGTGGTCCTGCAAAACGCGAAACAGATACTATGCCACAATGGGCTGGCTCATCATGGTATTTTATGAGATATCTTGATTCTAAAAACAATAATGAATTTTGTTCCTTTGCCCAACTTAAAAAGTGGATGCCGGTTGATCATTATAATGGCGGTATGGAACATACAACACGTCATTTGCTCTATTCTCGTTTTTGGTACAAGGCTTTATATGATTTGGGATTTGTTCCAAGCGTTGAACCATATGCAAAAAGAACCAGTAATGGTTTGATTATGGCTGCAGACGGAACCAAGATGTCTAAATCTCGTGGAAACACTGTACCGTCTTCCGAAGTTGTTGGACGTGCCGGTGCTGACGCATGTCGTATGGCTATTTTATATCTGGGACCATGGGAACAAAGCGCGAACTGGTCCGAAGATACTTTGCGTGGTGTTCAAAGATTTTTAAGTCGAGTTGAATCTGTGTCTAATAATTTGACAGACGAACCTTTGACTCAGGACCAAGAAAGACTTGTTCATAAACTGATTGCGGATATGACAGACCGTATTGAAAATATGAGATTTAATACTGCTATTTCTGCGATGATGGAATTTATTAACGAATTTCCTGGTGGTAAAATGCCACGCGGCGCATATGAAGTTTTGATTCAAATACTGAACCCATTTGCACCACATTTAACAGAAGAAATGTGGGAAAAGTTGGGTCATAAAGATATGCTGGTGTTTGAACCATGGCCAACATTTGATGCGTCTAAATTGGTTGAAAATGATATGACAATAGTTGTATCTGTAAACGGTAAACGTGTCAAAGATTTTGTTGTGCCTGTTGATATTGCTGAAAATGATTTAATCGAAGTGGCAAAACAAAACGCCACAAAACAATTGGACGGCGCAACAATTATCAAGACAATAGTTGTTCCAAAGAAATTGGTTAATTTTGTGATTAAAAAATAATAAAACCGCCAAAACGGCGGTTTTATTATTAAGATATTTTTTGAATCCTGCGAATACGTTTCTCTGAAGAATCAAATGGGCTTTCCAAAAAACTTTGTGCGCACAAAAACGCGATTTCAATATCGATGTCATCAGCGGCCAAAGCCAAAACATTTATATCGTCATGAAAACGATCATCGCGTGCTTGTTCTGGTCTGTCAACTCGTGAAGCGCGCAAGTGACGATGACGGTTTGCAGCGATTTCCATCCCTGCCCCTGTGCCACAAATCAAGATACCGCGCGACATTGGATCGTCCAACATGGCATCTGCCAATTTATCAGCAATATCAGGAAAATCAACAGGTGTATTTAAATCGTCTGTTCCCAAATTTACGACATTATACCCGTCTGCCATCAACATTTCATAAAGGTATAATTTAAGCCCCACCCCACGATGATCGGCTGCCAGATAAACTTTTGAAATATCTGATTTGTTCATTTGTCTTTGTCCTTTCTTTTTGCCAATTTGCATTCCAATCCATTATTGCCAGTAATATTTAATGTTTTATAAAATAATGTTCCAGACATTTTTGCATTTGTGAAAACATTAACAGTATCTATGGTTGCGTCGCCTTCAAGTGTGCCATGTAAAAACAATGTGCGCGCTTTAATATTTCCAATCACATTGCCGCCACGACCAATAATAATTGTTTCGGCAATAATATTACCATGAACTGTCCCATGAATTTGAACAGTATGATCGGTTTCAATATTGCCTGTTAATTTACATCCAGCCCCAACGATTGTTGGTGACTTTTTTTCATCTGAATCAGTAAACGCTAACATCTTTCCTTATTCCTTTACAAAATTTATAGGGTTAAACGGTGTTCCTTTGTATCTTATTTCATAGTGTAAATGTGGCCCCGTAGAACGACCTGATGAGCCGCCGAGACCAATGACAGTGCCAGGTCTTACCCAGTCGCCACGCGACACCATGATTTTGGATAAATGTGCATATAATGTAGTAAACCCAAGCCCATGATCGATTTCAACAGTTGTTCCGTACCCTGAACGTTCGCCCGCAGAAACAACGCGACCTGGGGCAACAGCATACAATTCAGTCCCTATTTTGCCTGAAAAATCTATACCTTTGTGTTGTTTAGGTGCTTTTGTAAAAGGGTCTTGCCTTGTTCCATATGGCGATGTGATAACCTTGTGTTCAACAGGTGCGCCCAACGGCAATATTTGAGTTAAACGATTTAAACCATGCCATTTTTCAATGTCAGACGCTACTTTTTTATATTTTTCATTTGCGTTTTTATTCAATGAAATAGGAATATATTTGCCACCTATAAATTGGTTTGAATAATTATTTGCTTGTTCTATTAATTTATTTTCGTTCAGCCCTAACTTGTTCAGACTGGCGTTAATTTTCTTCAAATTATCGTGCAGATTTGAAATATTTTCATTTGTCATTTTTGATACAGCATCGATAATTTGTTTATCTGCGTCCGCTATTTCGGCAGATTGTTGCATAACATCCTGGTTTTGTTGTTTTAATATATCATTTTCGTTGCGAATCAATTCAATAACAACCGACAGTTCCGCCATTTTATCAAATTCAGGAGAATAATTTTCATCGTCCATCATTTTAACAATACGTGTTTGCAGGAATTCTAGTTCACCAACAATTTTAGATTTGGTATTCAAAAGATTTTCTTTTTCCTGATCTGATAATTTATCGGCTTTCAATATTTTGTAATCAATAAGATTTAATTCTTTGGTTAAATCGTTATACTTTTTTAAATATGTTTTTAAATCGGACATTTGACGATGATGTTGTGTGCGGGCTTGTTCCAGTTGCATGGTTCTTTTTTGTAACAAAGGTCTGTGATAAACATATACATATGTAGACCATGCTGCCCAAATAGTCATAGTTACAATCATACAAAATTTAGTAAAACGCCAGAAACTGCTTTGTTGATAGGTGTGGACTTCGCCGTCTTGGGTATCCATTACAGTGCAATCACGCGGTGGAAATAAGCGCGCAATGCCGCGCCAAATCATTCTAAACGGTGCGGTTATTAATTCCCAAATGGACGAAAAATATCTCGCGATAAATCCAATCATAATGTTCCCAGTGTAGCCAATAAAGCATCAATA
The DNA here is from genome assembly GCA_947165335.1 of uncultured Pseudomonadota bacterium. Classification (GTDB taxonomy): domain Bacteria; phylum Pseudomonadota; class Alphaproteobacteria; order Rs-D84; family Rs-D84; genus Enterousia. The sequence continues at coordinate 12,445 of CAMVAB010000005.1, forward strand.
GTCAAGCCATCACGTAAAATCAAATCATTATTCATGGATGTCCCTTGAAATATGGTCGCTCCGGTTTTTGATCCTTGTTTTGCACGGATAATCGCTCTTTCTGCAGAATGTTTTGCCCCAAACAGAGGAAAAATTTGTATATCGCCAAAATGTTTGGTTTCTAAAACAGAAATAATTTTGTCAGCGCAAAGTGTATCTGTGATAATGCAAAACCAACCTTTTGGGGCAACTCGCGCGCAACAGTGTTTTACCCAATCTTTGATATCGACATTATGATGTGCATTATGTTTTGCGGGCGTCCCATTAAAATAAGGGGGGTTAGTAATAACTAAATCAAAACGATCTGTTGTTGACCATGTCAAAATATTTTGTTTTGATAATTTTATATCAGAATGGTTTAATTTTATATTCTGTTCACATGCGTCTAACATTTCTTGGGAAATGTCAATGCCGGTTATTTTTGCTGTTTGATTATGGGTTAACAAACAAAGTGCCACCCCACCCGTTCCAATGCCAACATCCAAAACGGTTTTAGCCGTTGTCGGTGCGTATGCAGCTAACCATACGGCGTCGCTTGTCGGATTGTAAATTCCGCGTGTCATATTAACACGACCGTTTAATAATGTAAAATTTGCTTGTTTTTCTGACATACCTATATAATAATTCAACAAAACGAAAAGGCAAGTCATGTTTAATGAATTTTCAATAGCATCCACAGCAGTAAGTTCTTTTAATAACGCAGCATTGGTAAACCCTTTGTTTCTTGCGAGTTCTATATTAATGTTGCCGTTGTTTTTCCTGATTTACTTATACGGTAATGATTTTATTACAAGAATTTGTGGTTGGCACAAAAACGAAATTGAACACAAAAGCGGATTTTTTTCATTGACCTTTTTGATGTTTTGGTTGTTAATATTTGGTGGAAATTATGCGGTAATACGTGACGGTATATCATTGCTTTCAAATATGATATCAATAGTTTTGTTTTGTTTGACTATAATACTGACTCAACAGAGCATAAAACAAAAATATATTGATAAAATAAAAAACAAAAAAACAGAAATTTGCGTGTTCGGGACATTGTTAATATTAGCCGGATTTTCTGCTATACATACATGGTTTGGAATATTATTACAAATAAGTGCGATTGTTTGCGGAATTATAATTGGAAGTCGTATTAATAGACAGATTTCGTTAATACCGGCTGTGGCTGTTTTGTTCGGGTTTGTCACAATATTGATACTGATGCAGCCAGAATATTTCAGATTTGGGCAACTGGGCAATCTGACTTTGATTCATTTGGCGGCTGTTGTGTTAACAGGTTTCTTTGCGATTACCGCATTAGTGACAAGATATACAAATGCCCGTTCTAAAATATATGAAAACGCATATATAAAATTAAAATGGCTTTTCAGAATTATTTCTCTTTTAGGATTGGTATTGTTTGTTTCCACAGAATCTGTGCCTGTATTTATAGGTATGTTAATATCGTTGGCTCTGTTGGAAATGTTAACAATTTATCACAGTTCAAATAAATTTGAAAACATATCTAAAAAATCATGGGCATTGCTGCTTATGGTTTTTGGAATGATAACTATTTGCCCTGTGATAACAGCGTTGGGTTTGATTTGTTTGATGATGAAAACAGATTCTTTAAAATTATCTGATTTTAGCAATTTGTTATAATTGGTTATATTTATTGAATAACATATTTTTCTGATTTAATGTAGAATTTGCCTGTAATTATTAACATAGGATGAAAAATGGCAACTGTTATAGATCCAAGTGCGGTTATTAAACCTGGCGCAAAAATAGGAAACGATTGCAAGATAGGACCTTTCTGTATAGTGGGTTCTAATGTAGTTTTAGGTGATCGTGTTGAATTGGTTTCAAATGTAGTTATTGACGGAAAAACATCTATTGGTGATGATTCTATTGTTTACCCTTTTGCCGTTCTTGGTGTAATGAGCCAAGATTTAAAATGGCAGGATGAATCAACCATGACGGGTTTGCGTATTGGTAAACGTTGTAAGATTCGTGAATATGTTACAATACATTCTGGGACGCCTGCTTCGGACGGCACAGAAATTGGTGACGATTGTCAGATTATGGTTAACGCGCACGTTGGGCACGATTGTAAAATCGGCAACAGCGTTGTTATGTCCAATTTGGTTCAGGTTGCGGGCCATGTAGAAGTTGAAGATTTTGCTATTTTATCTGGCGGTGTAATGGTATTACAGTTTGCTCGTATCGGACGTAATGCATTTATTGGTGGTATGAGTGGCGTTGGTAATGATGTATTGCCGTATGCTATTTACGATGGCGCGCGCGCTGTATATCGTACAATAAATCGCGTTGGTTTGATGAGACATGGTTTCACGAATGAAGATTTGCATGCAATCCATTCTGTATATTCCGCTGTATTTGGCAGCGCCGAAGGCACTGTATCTGATCGATTGAACAAAATCCGTAAAGAAGTTAAAAACAATAAATATGCTATGGATGCCATAGATTTTATTGAAAATCGTTCAAAACGCGGTATTGGAACAGCTAAAAATGAAGCGCACTAATAAAAATATAAAAATCTTTATTATCGCAGGTGAAGTATCCGGGGATGTTTTGGGTGCTAAAATTATGCGCGAAATGCATGATGTTGAATTTGTCGGAATTGGCGGTCAAAACATGGCAGATGCGGGGTTAAAGTCTTTGTTCCCTATTTCTGATATTGCTGTTATGGGCATCTTTGAAGTGTTGGCACATGCAAGAACTTTAACGGCGCGAATCAAACAAACAGTGGACGCTGTGCTGACCGAAAAGCCCGATGTTGTCTTGACTATAGATTCTCCTGGTTTTGCAAAATCAGTTGTAAAAAATGTAAAAAAATCCGGTGTTTTAAAAAAAACAAAATTCTTTCATGTTGTTGCCCCTCAGGTTTGGGCATGGGGCGAAAAGCGTGCAAAAAAATATGCCGCCGTTTTTGATAAGTTATACGCATTTTTTGATTTTGAAAAACCGTATTTTACAAAATATGGACTGAAAACAATATCTGTGGGGCACCCTATTGCAGATGGTCTTGATGCGTATAAACCAAATAACAAAAAAGAAAAAATAATTACTTTGGTCCCGGGCAGCCGTATGAGTGAAGTAAAAAAATTATTACCATTGTTTCACAAAACAGTTGATGTGTTGGTAAGTGCCGGATATAAAAATTATAAATTTGTTATTCCTACTGTTGAAACAACCGATGAGTATATAAAAAATAATATCAAAGGTTGGACAACAAAACCGGAATTGGTTTTTGCTAAAAAAAGATATGATGTTTATGCAAATACATATATTGCCGTTGTTGCCAGCGGTACAGTTTCTGCTGAACTTGCAATAATGCACATACCAACAATCGTCGTGTATAAAATGAATCCATTAACGGTTTTACTAGCACGTATTTTATTAAAAATTAAATGGGCATCATTGGTAAATATTTTAATGAATAAAACTATATTTCCTGAATTATTGGGCAAAAATGCTACACCTGAAGCGATTGTTGAAATTTTACAACAATTGACTTTGCCAAATGTGCGCAAAAACATGTTAGCTGAATTAAAGGCGGCTGATAAAAAATGGACGCACAATGGAAAAAATCCGGCATCTATAATCGCGAAAGATATTTTATCTTCAATATAATTTGATTGTTTTTTATCTCAAAGAAGCGCCCTTTGGAACGCTAGCATTTACGGTTTCTATTTCGGTGTCTTTTTCGGTTTCAGTTTCGTCTTCTAGTACTTTTACTTTTTTTGTACATTTTATTACATCGCCGTTATCTGATTTGGAAATATAAGCTAATGGGCATACTTTACCTTCTGAAGATATATTAATTTGTTGACACCAATCAGAATCGCTGTCTGCAGAACGCGAACCAACACAGATTTCAGGCGCTTTTGTTTCGTCAGCATAAGATATGGCGCATAATAAACTGTCTGTGCAGATTTGGTCGTTTTCAGCAGAGCTATGATTGATTGTCGGTAACAAAGGTCTGCATGTTGCAATAGTGCCGTTTTTGCTTCGACGGCCGCCGTTTTCCCAGCATGAACACATCCCCCAAGATTGCGTGTCAACTTCAATAGAATAACTAGAAGGACACATGTTTTCTTGGGTCAAGAAATGATACCAATACACCAGTGAACGTTCAGAACTGTACACAGGATTCATATAAAATATGCTGTTAGGGTTATCGGAATCTATGCGACAAAAATCGTCAGATTTATATCCGTATTGTTTTGCGTATTTGTATTCAACAAAATAACCACCAAGTCCATCACAATTATTACGCAGGTTGTCTAAAATCTTATAATACACTTCGGTTGCAATACCCGTAGGACGAATTGTACGAGTTGTATCTTTTCCAGGATTGTTTTGTGGTTCGTTTTCTGGATCTTCGTTCTTATCTTTTGCTGAATACACCACAATTGTTTCGTCGTTAGCGGTGTAAGAGTATTTATTAAACCCACCAAAAATTTCTTCGATTTTATCTTGATCGCATCCTGTTGTATTTTTAAGCTGTTGTGCGCATGGAGATACAATTATTTTTTCTCCGTTTTCTTCAAGTATGTTGCCAATCTGGTCTATTTCATACAAAGTGAACCAATCCAATGCTTTGCCGATATTGAAAAGACCACTTTGTGTATAATAGAAATTGTTATAACCCGTTCCGCCAAATTTATCAAAACATTGTTGAACAACAGCACGACATGCAGATGTTGAATCAGTTGATGTCTTGGTGGTAATGTATTGTTGAATCACATCTTTTTCAAACATAGCATTACATGATTCTATGTAATCAGAACACATTTTGTTTGTTAATGAAATTGCAGCTGGTTTTAACAACAATGTTGAATCGCCAGTTAAATTCGCCATTGCATTCGCGATAGCAACATTTTGATTGTCATAACATGTTGCTACTAAATCTAAACAACTTTGTTCAATTTGTTTAACTTTGTCTTGTTGGGCATAATAAATATCTATCAACGCACGATTTAAATATTCGTTCCAAACAAAATCGGCGTCTTCGCGGCATTTATCAAGAGAATCTTTTGCAAATTTCTTCGTTTTATTTTCAAAGAATTGAACAAACTGTTGATTTTTTTGAATGCCTGCCAATTTTTGATTGTTTATATCTGTATCAGCTTTATAGGTTAACAGTTTTCCCAAATCAGCAAAATTTGTAACCCCCGTAATTGGCGCCCCTGTGGTAACATCTATGAATTGTCCATAATCAAGACATTTATGATAATTTGCGCCACAAACCTCTTCACTAAGAACGGCGTTTTCTACATTTGTCAAACAAGTTGCAATATCGTCAGAATTGTGTTTTTGCCGATTTTCAACACGTGCCAAATCAAGTAAGGCACTGTTTTCGTGCGTTGATGCTTTCAGTGATTTTTGTTGCTTTTGCAAAGCCGATTCAACTGTATTACAGTCTTGTTCGATTGCCATCAAATATGCATTGACTGCTCGTTGTAATGATGCATTATTACAATCTTCTTGGACAGCATTTCTGCATTTTGGGTAAACCGCTTTGTATAAAGTTGCGCCATTATAAGATGCAATAATTTGTCCTGAATCATCCATGCCAAACGCATTAGAAATATCTGCGCTTATAGTTATGCTGTTCAAATCTTTGTATTTGCCGCCAACATTTGTATCACCGCCTTTGATAGAATTCATAATTGCTTGTAATAACGCTTTCGAAGCGGATTTGTCTTCGGTTAAAGCATCTTCGCCTTCGGATGCGGTTTTCATGGCAATAGCCTGCTCTTTTGTTAGGCCGACAACATCAAGATTTTCAGTAAATTCGGTTAATTGGTCAGTTGCGTTTTGGTAAACTTGAGCAATGTCTTGAAAGTCAAAGACTCTGTTGCTGCAAGAACATCTTCTGTAACTGTCGTTTTTTAATTGGCAAAATTGGTCCATGCATGTGAAAAATGCGGTTTTGCACTGTTCGTATGCAATACCAATTCGTGTTTCTGATTCTGTCGCGGCGCGTGTAGTGTTAACCGCTTTTTTAGCAACTGTTGCACGAGAGTTTGTTGATGTTCTTGTCGCAGTTGTTTTTGCTGCAACAGATGAACGTGGTGTCAGTACGGATACAGATTTTGCAGTTCTTGGCGTCGCAACGGTTTTTACTGCCTGACGCGAAGTAGTTGTTCGAGTGTTTTTTTGAGATGTTGTTATGTTATCGCTTTTTCCGCGAACGGCAGTATTTTCGCCACGTACAGCACCCTGTGCATTAAAAGCACAGATGATAATTGAACAAATAAATAAAAGAATTTTCTTCATCTCTTTATAAATATTAGCAAATTTATAAAAACCAGAGCAAGCAAAATCACATAGTTTTTACATAAAAATTTTAGATTTTTTTGTATTTTTCTTGTTGCAAAATATATTTAATTAAGTTATTATTCACTGTGCTTTAAACGGGCATATGGCGGAATTGGTAGACGCGCTAGTTTCAGGTACTAGTGGTAGCGATACCTTGGAAGTTCGAGTCTTCTTATGCCCACCATATGTTAAAGAGAGTTTTTGGGGTTGTAGCTCAGTTGGTAGAGCGCTGCGTTCGCAATGCAGAGGTCGTGAGTTCGAATCTCATCAGCTCCACCAGTTATTTTGGAAACACGATACAAAATAATTGGTTATAAAGTCCTGGGGATATGGCGGAATGGTAGACGCTGAGGACTTAAAATCCTTTGATCATTGCGATCGTGTGGGTTCAAGTCCCACTATCCCCACCAAAACTTGTGTGTCCGCGGCATGCGGATTTTTTATTAAGTTTTGGATGTGTAGCTCAGCTGGTTAGAGCACTACGTTCACATCGTAGGGGTCGGCGGTTCAAGTCCGCCCACATCCACCAAAATAAAAATGGGCGCATTTTGCGCCCTATTTTTATCGATTTAAAGTTCCGTTTATATTTGTTGTGATTATTTTTAACAATTCGTCTGTTTTTGTAAATTCAGGTATCATATTTTGTATTTTTTCTTTTTGAATTAAGACCTTGCGGACATCGTCGATTTCTTCGATTTGTTTTACAACATCCTTTTCGTTTGTCGCATGTTCTAATCCGCTTTTCACAGTTCTGTCTATTATTTCTATAACTGAATTTATGTATGTTTCAAGAGCGAAAACATCAGTTAAATCTTTTGGGATATTATCTCTGTTTATGGGTTTTTCTTGTTCGTCAACAACCTGTTCAATATGCTCTGTTTCTAGCATTTTACCGGAACGAATTTCCGCAATTTTTTCTTCTTGTTTTAATTCGTTTGTTTCTTGTTCGTCAACGAATGTTTTTACATTACCGTTTAATAAATCTTCGATATCAAAATATTTTTCGTCCATGATTTTTTGTGGTGTAATCAGTTCTTCTTTGTCGTTCAAACAATCAGATGCCAACGTGCGCAATCTTTTATATTCGTTTGCGCTTTTTGTTTTTGTGTGTTCCATTAAAACACCAGTGCATACAAGTATTTTGTCGTTTGGTAAATAGGCCCAAATGATGCGTTTGTTATCTCTATAAAGGCGGTCTGTTATGCTTTGAACGACGCAGTTTACAAATTCTTTTTTCATATATGGAGAATTAGTTCTGGCATTAGTTGCAGGATTTATAATTTGTAAATGCTTAGATGATGGTGTTTCTGGCACATTTGTATTAACAGAATTTATAGTTTCCAAGATAAATTTTTGTGTTTCTTCATTTTTTCCACAGGCTTTGCATATTTCTGTCCATAAATTTCTTGGGATGTATTTTTTTATAGCAACAGACATTATGGTGTTTTTTTGTGGTTCTGGTTGTTTAAGTTTTTTTAGTTCTCTTTGAGACATTGGTTTTTCCTGTTTTTCGGATCCGGTTTCAGATTTTGCCGCTGTTTTATACCCTTTTGTCAGGTTTTTAATTATTTCAGGAATTTTGGAACGCGGAAAACAACAAACAACAGAATTTGTTTCTGTATCAAAACGAATGGTTTTTTCAAGTCGTAACATTTGTTTTCGAACCACTCTTTTTAACTCTGTTTCAAGCAATCCCAAAGCTTTAAGCGATTGGTCGTTTGCGCAAATTGTTAAAAGTTCTTTGTCGTCGCAAAAATCTTCTGTTTTTATTGGATATTCTGATGTAATTGGTTTGGCTTCTTCTTTTGGTTCAGGTGTTTGTTTCTTTGCTGGACGCGAAAAATCTATATCAATATAAATTTTTCTTTTGCTGAACTGTTCGTCTATAATGTCTTGGTCTATTTTTATTTTTGCAGGCTTTATTTCCAAATATTCGTCCAGTGTTTTGCTTTTTTTCTTGTTTCCTGTGACGACAATATTTGGATATCTGCGTTTAAAAAGCAATGCATCAGCCAACATTTTTGGGTCTTTTGTGATGTTTTCAAGCACAGAATCTGCGATAATAATTTTTTTGACACCCTTTTGAATTCTGCCATTAAAAAATCCCAAATCAGATATAACGCCGGCACAATTTATTTCCTTTATCGCTTTTGGAAAAACAAAAGTTTGCGTTAAATCTTGAGCATTCACAGCAAAAACTTTGTTGCTGGTTCTTATCAAAGATACGCTTTTTTCAGTATTTGTCGCCATTTTTAACCTTTTTGATATTTTGTTGTTTTATAATAAAATAGCACTAAATATTATTTTTGTCAATAAAAATGACCAAAAAACAACCACCCTATTTTGTGGGTGGTCTTAACGGTTTTAACGTAACCCTTTTCCTTTGCAACATGCGCTTGCAGCGGATTTCCAGTTGGAATATTCGGCGCTTGGAGCGCGCAAATCATGCCATGGCTGCCACGAATTACAATTTGATTTTTTATCTGGCCCGGTGCATTTCACATATCTGCGCAATGAACAGGTTTCATCGGACAATTTGCCAGTATCTGTTGTGCATTTTACAATAACGTTTTGGTTTTTTGCGTCATCTTTGCCAAAATCTTTCGTAGCTAAAACCTGATAAGCTGATGCGTTAACAACAATTGAAAAAACAGCAATTATAGAAAACAAAATCTTTTTCATTTGTAATCCTTTGGTCCCTTGTGCATAAATTATAAATATTTTTCTTAAAAAAACAACAAGGTTTTTATTCTGCGTTATCTTGTTCAGACAAATCGGTGTTTTCATTTGTGGCAATGCGTTCCGGTGTTTGTTCAGAATATTCAGGGTTTTGTTTTGTATATTTTTGTTCTGGATCTTGTTCATTTAACTGTTTTTGCGCTCTGTCCCATTCTGTTATATTTGGAACAGAATCGCCAAATTGTTCGGCCGTAGACCATGGTATTTCATTCATAAATAAATAGAATAATTCACCGCTTGGATTATCGACATTTGTTTCATCAAGACGAATTATTGGTCGTACAACATAAATATCGATATTACAATTTGCACCATGTTCATCTTGATATTCATCTAACTGGTAAAAGAATTTAGCTGCAAAATCCATTGCTTGTAAATAGGCTGCATCATCATCTGCCATATCCGTGGAATTCCCCATCCACATTAACCACATACCATAATTAACAACATTTTCTTGTCCTTTTAAATCATCGGCGGATAACAGGCATAACGGTTTAAATTCAATACCATTTGAAAATTCTTTAGATGTGGTTGATGTTTTGTCATACATATCGCCTAAAAATTCTATTGCGCCATAAACCAATCCAATATCTCGTTCAACACGTGCCAAACGCGCACCATGTTTTAATGTTGCATCAAGCAGGAAATCTTTTATTTTTGCAGAACGCGAAGACATTCCTGCGCGTGCAACACGCCCTGCTTTTGTCATTGTTTTTGCACCATTATTTACGGCATGTATAGATTTGATAACGTTTAAACTTTTTGTGATAACGTTCCCTGTTTGTGGAAGGCGTAAAGCATTTAGCTCTCTAAAATAAGTGTGTAAATCTTTGTAAGTGTCCGCTTGTTTTTTATATTTTTGTACGTCTTCATTGGTTTTGAGAAGTTCTTCTGCTTCTTTTTCTGCTTTTTTTACATCTTCTTGGAGTGTTTTTATTTCTTCGCGTAATTTATTTGCGTCTAATTTTATCGACTTGTTTTCTGCCTGATTCAAAATTTTATTACGTGTATATTTCTGGTCAGCAATTTTTGTTCTTAACTCTCTTGCTTTTGAAGGGTTTTTCCCTTGTAAATCTGCTATTTGTTTTTCGTATCTTGCAATATTTTTATCTATATCTGCCAAAGATTTTGCTTGGGATTGTGTTAATTCTATTGGGTCTATTTTTCTTGCGGCTTCCAGTATTTCTTCAGCTTCTTTTTCATACTTTGTGGTGCTACGTCCGGCTTTGCGGGCATTTTCTATGTTTTCCAAAGCTTTTTCGTACTTTCTAGCATTTTCGATGTTTTTTTCTAGTTTTGCAATGTCCGCAGTATGTTTGGAAACGGTTTTTGTTGCTGTCACATAATCTTTTACTTTATCTATCTTTTCAAGTTCGTACATGTTTTTAATTATGTTTTTCCCTGTTCTGAAAGAACGAATGTTCTTCAAATATCGCATAGCCGCAGCGCCACCGCCCGTAGTTGCTGCAAAAATAAGAGCGTCAGCGGCAATTTCGGCATACATAACCCATTCAAGATTTACATTGCCTGCAACATAATAATCGTTAGTATCATCTTCTATATCGACGACTTGTTTTACAACTCTGTTTATAGTGTCATGATTGTTAGCAATCGCAGATTTGCTGGTACAATAATAACCATGTGGATAAATTTCATCTATGTGGTCATTAATGTATTTCATAGATAAAGTATTGTTTCTACCAGGTCCAACAAAATCTTTTAAAGCATCATGTTGGACAACCATAATCGCATACCATGCCGGTTCAGTATTTAAATATTTTGCCCCGCTTTCAAAATCCATCAAATTCGGATTAATATCTCCGTTTGGCAAACTGCGCTTGCGTGATAATAAAATCTTTTGCTTTATGACTTTTGGTTGGGTTGAATAATTAACAGTAATTGTTCGAATAGTGTTATTATCAGCGTCTTTGAATTCATAAACAATAGGCGTAAAAATAATAGTTGTATCATCAGCAATAGTTTTTATTTCTGGGCATTCAAGAATCTGTTCTAAAACATCAGGATTCTGCATTGTTTCGCGTGCCCAAACGCGAACCCGTGCTTCATCATCGGTTTCAGATATTTCGTTGCTGTGATCTATCAAAGCCTGAGAAAATACGGCAGAAGCACAATTCGTAGGCTTTTCCGTATGCACCACCGCCAATATATCTTCTGTGGTTTGGAAATCAGAAGCGGTTTTAGCAAACACTGAAAAACCAGAAAGAATGAAAACAAAAAATAACAACGAACTTTTCAACATACAGTTTCTCTCTTATAATTTATACTGTACAAAGATGATATTTATTCAACAAAAATCCTACTTACATTGTTGCCTTGTGCAACAGAAAAATTAATCAATTTATTGGATTTATTATAAGTCACTTGATAAAACCATTTTCCTAACCCGCTAAATTTTTCGCCAGTTGGAGCAACAAGTTCTTGTATTAGTTTACTTATTTCTGCGAATTGTATTTCTGTTATTTGTTCGCAGCTAGCAAAACAACCGCTGACGTTGCTTGGGCAACGTGTTTTTGAACTTATTCCGCCCGCTATTTGACATAGTGCTTTAATTGTGTCTATGCCAAATTGGGAACCGCTAGACTCTGTAACATCGTCAAATTCTATAGTGTATTTAATCTGGTTTTCTGTATTGGTTATTTCTAAGAATTTATCTCCGTCTCTGGTAGTGTAATTTTTTGTTGCTATTAAATCTGGATGTTCTGAACATTTTATAAATTCCTGAACTAACCTTTGTGCTATTTCAGGGGTGTGAACTTGTATGTCTTTAAAAATAATTTCAGCATCAGTAGAAAAATTAAATATAGAGTTTTTTTTGCATATAAGAGGTCTCTCTTCGTCATTGTTGTTGCTGACTTCGTTCCTTACAACTGGTTCTCTGTCACCATTAACACTGTCAACAACAGAAGAAACGGCGGCGGTGTGTTCTTTGGCGTATTCGTTACACATTTGACTGCCGGAACCATCGCCGCTGCACCAAGTCGTAATATCTTGGGCTTTTAATTCGTTATATGTCTTTAAATCTTTGTATTTCGCGTAATCTTCAGATTCAAATTGCATTCTTGATTCAAAAGATAAATCGGCATATGTTGTTGGAAATTCAGTAGAAGATAAGTGTTCGTCGCCAGCACCATTTTGTTGTTGTAATTGTTGTAATTCATTTTGACGGTCAATGATTTCCTGTTTCCATGCGGGTGTTGTTTGTTTATATGGGTTTTGAATTTGAATACTGTTGTTGCTATTATTCAAAGATGGATTTGCATCAATTGCCTTTGGAAAATTCACAGCGCGATTTGGCAAAGAATTTCCATATTGCGCGACATATGATTCAAATATGCCGTCAATATAGCCCGCGCATGCAGACACATAATTGTCGCCCGGCAAATTAGACAATTGAACCATTATTGTTGGACGAATATCCGAAATTGAAGTATTTTTACAATTATCGCGTGCCATACACTGTACAGATACCAATGATTGAACAACCTTGGTACAATCTTCGGTATTTAAATCAGCGCCCTGGACATATACGGGTTGTGGTAATCTTTGATTATATGGTGAATTTGGTGTCCAAAATGGATTGCTTGAATATTTTTGAACATTTTGAATTTGCCCATAATCAGAAAACAAAGATACAGCAGCGGTCGCATCAAATGCACATAAACCGCCAAACACAACGCCCAACAAAGATGTCAAAGTGTGTTTTTTCATCCTTCCTTGTTTCCTAATTATACCAAAAATTGAATTGTAATGAAAGACAAAAATCCACCAATTAAAAAGAAAGGTGCAAATGGTATATATTTTTGTTTCTTTTTTATATTCCACAAATAAGCCAACACGCATGCAAACAACATGGCAATTGCCAGTCCAAGCGTGCCAAGCCATATACCACCTGCACCCAGCAATTTGATATCGCCCATACCAATTGGTGGGTATTTTAAATTCGGTTTAATATGTTCAAATATGAATCCGACAACCAATCCCAAACAATAACCCATTGCGCCCGCGACAACAGAATCTGCAATTGTAATTGGCCATGGAAAAAAAGTCGTTATTAACAAACCGGCAAAAAGAAACGGGAATAAATACACATCTGGAATGATACGGCGCTTGAAATCTGTGGCGCCCATGCGATAAGCGCAAAAAATAGCCCCGATTAAGAGTAATGAAAAAAATATATAATAAATCATGTTTTCCCTCTTGCCTTTCGATTCGTTTT
>CAMVAB010000006.1 GCA_947165335.1 uncultured Pseudomonadota bacterium
ATTACATCGTGTCCAATATAAGATTTAATTTCCTTTTTTATTTTATTGTATTCATCTTTGTATTTTGAACATGGACAGCCGATAAATTGCAGACATTTAAGCAATGAATACGAATCGTCCCAGTGCCACGTCTTGTAACGATATTTACGTGACCCAAGACCACGTAGCCGTTTTGCGTTCATAGATTCAAGTTCAACATAGTGTGATTTAGATACAGCCAGTTGAAAATCTATTAACACCAATCGGCCATTTATTACTGCAAAATTAGCAGGGCGTATATCGCGATGCACAATATCAGATTTTTTCAAATCTATAAATATTTGATATAAATCGCGAACAAGTCGCATTTTTGCATCGCATGACATTGTGTGAAGTTTTCCAGAATCAGAAATTCTTTGCAAAGAATCGCCATACATAATTTCGTTTGCAAAAAAGTAAAAATCACCACTGTCTGAATAATATAATGGTTCCAAGAAATGTTTATGGTCCATTTCCCATAATGCGCGTCCCATAACATATTCGTTACGGCACAAATCAGGATGTTTACAAGTTTTTATGAACAACATACGATTTTTTTTGTCCATTGCCAACATAAAGACATTATAAATGTGACTTGTAACAAAGGTTATATCATAAAAGTGATATTTTTTTGATAAAAAATTCATAAAATCACGAACATGTTGAGGAATATCGCCCCCTTTATATGATCGGTATGGTGTCCCATGAATAGCCATATGAATTTGATTTTTTACATCTTTTTTCATGATTCTTTCCTGTTTCTGTAATAATACAAATAACTAGCAATATTTGCAATTATATTCTAGGAAAAAAATCAGAGTTAGGGTTTTTAATAATATATTTTATGTAAATATTTAGCGCGCATACCAGAAAGTTTTTTATAATAAAAATTTATTGAAAAAATTTAGTATGAATATATAATAATGCAAGAATTGGAGCGTCGTCTAATGGTAGGACAAGAGATTTTGGTTCTCTTTATCATGGTTCGAATCCGTGCGCTCCAACCAACACAATAGCAGCAGAAAACCGGCATTTTTAAGGTTTTGTGGCTGTCATTGTTTGGATCATTTTTTCTATTAAAAAACATTCAATTTTCAACATTTTCACGAATCGGCACATTGTAAAACAAAAGGGTGTTCGCCTATGTTCACAAAGTGCAAAACAAATTGTCAGGCAGACAAAAATTTATGGAAACGCAATAATGTCTTTTATTACATGGTTGAATTACCACGAAAAAACGGAAAAAGACATTACTTTTGCAAATCTTTACATACATCTAATTATTATATAGCCCAAGAAAGGTCAAAAATCATGGCAAAAAATTTAGAAACCAGTAATATTGAAGCAAAAACCTATATTCAGGTTGCTCAATCTATTATAAACAAATTGAAATTCGATGAATATGATGAAGAAGTTGATGTTGGTGATCAAATACTAATTCAACACAAAAAATATTTATCAGAAAATAACGATCCAGAAACAATACAAGGCTTGGTTGAAACCGCATCTAAACTTAGCAAGATCACACAATCAACCCTGGACGATGACGATATAAAAAAGATTACAGATATCGTTAATCTGGCTGTTGCTGCAAAAATACAAAAAGCATTTAAAACAAATGGGTTAAAACCAAAATCAACGCCGGGGTCAAATCATACCATCGGGCAAATTATGGAATCTATGCTGAAAAAGGCTAATGTTTCAAAAGCAGTTGAACAGAAAAAACGCAACCTTATTACAAAAATGCTGAAAGAAGTTGGATTAGATTTACAGGACAAATATTTAAAATTTTACACAGCAGCAATAATTCAGAAAATGTGCGAAAATATATCAAAGTTGAATGTAAAAGGCAGCGTGAAAAGAAGTCATGCACGCGAAATCAAAAATTTAATATTACATGCAAATAATATAGATCCTGATTCTTACAAAACAAATCTGGTGAATTTGATCCCAGAATTCAAGAAAACCAGAAAAGAAGAAATGAACCCACACTGGCCATATACAGAAGACGAATTAAAGCAAATATTTAATCCAGCAAATGATTATTTCAAAAATAATCCTGATGTATTTTGGACAACTTTAATTGGTTTATTTATTGGATCAAGAAGCAATGCAGCGATTACTTTGCAATATGCTGATATAATAAATATTAATGGTGTTGATTGTATTAAATTCCAAGACACACACCCATTGAAACAGTTAAAAAATGACGCAACACGCAGAACTGTCCCAATTCCACAACAATTATTGGACATTGGTTTTGTTGATTATATCCAAAAACAGCAAAACAAATTAAAGGCTAAACCGTCTGATTTTATATTCCCTAAATGTCAAACCAAAAACGGTGAATATAACAACAAATTCATATCACGCGGTCTTATCAAATATATAAATGACATTGGTATAACAAAAAACAACACGAAAAAATTAGATTTTCATAGTCTTCGTAAAAATGCTAATTTGTGTTTAGAATTAAAAGGCGTTCCTGAATCTTTCATTAATGATTTTATCGGATGGGAAGGTAAAAACACACGCCAACAGTCGTATTCAAACCACGAAATTGTAAACATAAAGGAACAAGCAGATAAATTACGGTATGATTTCCTGCAGCCTGAATTTGAATATTGGAAAAATATAATGGCAAAAAAATGACAACCACCGATAAAAAAGCACTAAAAAGCCCTTCTTATGCGGAAGGGTTTTTATTATTTTGTTATTATTCAGTAATAAACTTTTTGCTAAGTCTATACAAACCTCGTGACATCGGAACCGATTCAATCACCCCCATTTTGCGCAATCTATATAACTTTACGGCAATATCATTTTTACTTTTGATTTTCTTTTGATCTGTTTCTTCAGGGGTATACATATTATAATAAGCAACCGTTATTTCAGTAAGATTCAATTCTGTTTTTTTTAAATCTTTTTCAGCTTTTTCGAAAATTTTTAATATATTTGGTGTCATCGGCCCTTGCATCGCTTGGGATTTAAAAGAAATCCCCATTTTGTCTGCAATATCGTTGTTAATATTATCTGTCGAAAACATTGAAACTGATTCGTTTTTTTTCATTTTTAACCTTTTTTAACTTTTATTAACTTTAATTATACAAAATATTTTAATGCTGTCAATAGCAGATTTCAGGCAAAAATAAAAAATATTCTGTATCCATGCATTTTTTGTTTTACTTTTGCAAAAAAATAATTATCATAAAGAGCAATGAATCTTAATAATAGTTAATAAAAGGTAATAAGATGACAAGTAAAAACTTTTATACACAACACAAAAAAACAACCTACTTTTTTGAAATAGATCCGATTCAATATAATCGGACCAACAAAAACTGTATTACCGTGCCAGATATGATTAAAATATCAGCACCAAATATAATTAAACCCAAAAAACCTTTGACAAGGCCAGGTTTAATCCATGCAGTTGAAATTATTACAAATCCAGAAAGGGCAAATTTTTTTGAAAGTAAAATCTTACAAAAATTAACACGTGATTTTATTAATAAAAATGAAGATTTGTTCTTCACCGCTTGTGATGAATGGGATAAATCCGGCATAAGAATCAAGATACCTTTTGAATTTGGTTTATACGAAGTGGAAAAGATGATCGTTTTTGATTTCTTATGCCGTCAAAAACCGGTGCAGTCTAAAATTTTTCAAATAGTTGACAGTATTTGCAAAAAAGCATTGTTGTTCAACATCAAAATTGTTTCGAAATAATACAAAGGTTTGAAAATGTTGAATAAAAAATGGATCCTGATCCCACCATAGAACCAAGATCCGCACAGCCTGACTTTATTATCAAGCCCTTCACAACGTCTATGATAATTAAAGCCATGGCATATTGCAATCGAATTTTTGGGTAATTTCTCAAAAATTCAAAAATCGTTAAATCAAACATGATTACAAATTTAACAAAAAAGGTGTTAAACACATGGCATATAATCAAAATAAATTGTCAAAAATTTACATTTTAAAAGACATAGATTGGACGATGGTCCCAAACTGTGTATTAAACGACTTAATCACCCTTTGTGATGATTGCGTAAAAAACTACAAATTCAGTTTACCAACAAAGGAATCCCTACGGTATGCTGCAAATTTGATCAAAAAAATCGGTTCTTCCAAACTTAAAGCACACGAAAAAGAAGCATTACATAAAATGTTTCGAATGCCTTGGACCAATAAATTGTTTTTGGCCGCATTGGAAGAATTTAAAACAGGTATGGATAAAGTATTAAAAAAAGAATTTGGCATCAATTTCAAATTCTTTATGAATCCATATTACGAAACAAAAGAAGTTATTTTCTTGGATTTCAACATTCGACACAAGAATATAATGCAGGTTTATAACAAACTTTCCAAATTACGCTGCAAAGCCAGAAAGATTTGTAATTTACCAAATACTGCTTATGTCGGTTTTTAAAGATAATTGCAGGGGTTATTTTGTGCCCCTGCAGAATATAAATAAAGGAAAATAAAATGTCACCATTAGTAAAAAAAATTGGAAAAAGGCTTGTTGTAAAAATGGCAGATATGATGCCAAGTGAACGTCGTGCATATTTAGCAAAAAAAATATATAAGCGTAGAAATTGTCTGTGTCATTACACCAACAACACTATTAATGTTAAAGTTAGTGCTATGAACATACTTGAAATGACAGGTGGATTAGACGAAGCATTATATGATGTATATGATAATTCACCCAGATTGGACAGACGGGTTCGTTCAGACGCAGCAATACAACGTAGAAAAATAAATCCTGCAGCAGTTTTTCCGAAACCAACAGTCAAATTTAAACCAAAATCAAAAAAATAAAAATTTTTTGATCAAAATTTCGAAAAAAATAAATTCTATTAATTGTTGAGTATTGATAAATATCGTTGACTGCTCCCAACAACGATAAGATCTTTGATAACATTTGTGATTTTTGGGTCTGCTAAACGCCATTTATCTATAATGTTGACATAAAAACCAAAGCATTAATCATTGGTTAATGTTTGTTAAAAAATATACAAAAAAATAAAAAATATAATAAATAAAAACAATAAAGAAATGAAAGATATATTTATAAAATACAATCAAGACAATACAGAAAAAACACAGCAAAAACTTAACACATGGTTTGAAAATATTAATCCAAATTGTTTTGTATCTGTTCAATTCCCAAAATATTTAAGAAAAATGAAACTGGAAAAAGCACATAAGCAACTGTATAAAATAATGCTGAATTTTGAAAGAAGGATTAACGGCAGACACTGGAACAGAAAAAAGACACCATTTATTGCTTTTGCTGAACACGGTAGATCACTTTCTTGGCATTATCATATATTTTTTTATAACAACAATTTTTCAACATACGATTTTCAAGTGGCTTTTGAATATGTATCGAACAAGATGAAATTACCAAAAGAAACCATTTTTGTTGAAAAGATATATGATGCTGGTGTCTATCCGTATATATCAAAAGAAATTATCACTGATTTTAACGGTCATTTTGATACAGACAGAATAATTACCACCGATATTTTGTTTGAAACTTATAAAACACAGTCCAAATCACAACAAAAACGCAGTCCTGGATCACAGAAATAAAAAATCTGACATACTACAAACCAAATCAAAAAGGTGCATTTCTGGATCAAATATGGATTAAATATAAAAAAGAACCTGCTAACTTTGAATATCAGCAGGTTTTTTATTTTATATGATCAACTAATATGTAATAACCCTTCCAATAGTAGCAACATTATTTTCATAGATGTTTTTTAATGCTGCTTTTGCTTGTTCGTAATCAAAGTATATATCTGGAAGAATCATACCATTTACTTCAAGTTTAAAATAAGTGCAATTCATAATATTTCCTTTTTTTTAATATTCGTCAGCACGCATAACAGTCATAATTCTTACCGTTATATCTGGATCATGTGGATTCTTTGAAGCATGTTTCATAGATTTATCGAAATAATCTATCTTAAAGAAGTATTTAACACCTTTTTGTTTAACATCTCCAAAATCATGTTCGCCATGTGGATCGTTATTTTCATTAAAATCACTAAAATTCATGATTCTGTGTAAAAGTGTCATTTGATCTAAAAAAGCCAATGCAGAAACACCCGGCGTCAAAACAAGTTTATTTCTACCAGGACTAAGTATACTTTTACGAAACCTATCATTTAAACTGGAAATGCTTTTCATATTAAGCCACCTTTGTTTCAATTATAAATTTATTAAACTGACGCAATCCACATCTAACGGCTCTACTTTTCATTCGTCCACGCACCGAATGTTCACCCATATCAGCATACTTTGGATAAATATCGGATATTGAATCTGCTAATTCTTCGACAGTTTTATTTTCCCACTGACACACATATTTTATCCCAGTTAAATAGTCAAATACTGTGGATGGGAAATTTTTTGCAGTAAATAAAGAAAATCCCTTACCAACTAACCAATCTTTAAATTCATTTATCATGTTTTATACCTCTTTGTTTTATGTCTATGGTATTATAATACCGTATAAAAATTGCTTTGTAAACCTAAAAATAGCTAAAATCAGCCATTTTTTACTGTTTAATTCATATAGCAAATAAATATTATGATTAACTAAGGTATTTTACCCAACTATGCTAAAACCGTAATTTATAGGTGCAAAAGACCAATAAAACACACATAAACAAGCTAAAAGCAAGCCATGGATAACATTAAAACCGATAACTTACACCACCTTTAAAGTTCATATAGTTATCGTTATCCATAAAGTATTGTGTATTTCCGTACATGTGCAAATTACCAACTGTATAATCCAGACCAAAATTCAATGCAGCACGATATTTATAATCATTGTTGTATAAATCAAACGTTCCATCCATACCACGCATACCAAGTTTGATATTATAAGTATCTCCGTATTCACGATACCACATTATACCAGATGTAAATTTCAATCTACTACCATTTTGGAATTGTTTTTCATATTTACTGTATAATCCCAAACCGGTTTCAACGGATACAATATTATCATGTGGAATAACCAGACTAAATTCATGTTCGTCTTCATGTCCATCTTGGGTATAAACGATAGTATTGAATGCTAAATCTGGTGCAAATGTCCAATTACCCAAAGTTAAAGGATAACGCAAATCATTCATCATACCGAATATACGTTTTTCAATATAACCTTCATAGTTTTGATTATTATATCCGCGTCTGTTATATTCGCTATGTGTGAATCCAGCCTTTGGTGCAATGACTAATTCAATATTATCATCAGTATAGGTTGCAGGCATATAGAACAACCACATTTTATTCTGACGACTTAAACCATCACCATCATTTGTGTAGATATTCGCCATAGCCATACCATAACCAAGTTTCCAATTTTCAGACATTTTTTCGCTACTTATACCATATTGTCCATTTCCACCATTACTACGGTTACTGAATGAGAAATACCCCATAGAATCAGATATATCAAAACTGTCACGATTAGAATTTTCAAACAGTTTATTATTCATTGAAAAACTAATTTCACGCATTGCTGATAAATCTTCATGTGCAAATTGTGTAAATGTGTTCAAACCAGTAAATCCAGATAAAGCCCCATTAAATGCAGACATATTATCCATAGATTTCAAAGCAGAAAACAATTCAGACCCATTACCCTTATCATAATTGTTTTTCAAGAATGCAGCCAAAGATTTATTATCGGTCAAAGTATCAAAATCTTTCATCTGCATAACAACATCTTTACCAGACAATGACGCATCAAACATAGCAGAATCAGATATAAGATTCAATCCAGATGTATCACCAGCATCAATCATATTTTCTGCTATATAAGTTGTTTTATTACCACTTGTTACAACATCAGAATCAATATGTAAATCACCAGAGATATCATTATCAACAACAAATGAAGAACCTGCACGCGCAACAACATTTCCGCGCATAGGAGCAAAACTCAAAGCGTCTGCACGCACAACACCACTGTTGTACAATGTTGAACCATTTAAAACAATAGCTTTACTAAAACCAGAACAATAGCTACCGCTACAATTGATATTATAATTGTTAGCGCTGATTTTTATGGTTCCTGTATTAGAAACACTTGAACCAGATTCAACATAAATACCATACACATTACCATTTGTTGTTATATCAATGGTTCCAGAATTATATACAGTAGAACCGGCTTTGGCATATATACCAAATACATCACCGGCAGTTCCTTCTGGTTTACCACCATAATATGTACCGTTGTCTAAATGTGCATTGCGAAATATGGTTATATTCCCACTATTTACAATATTGGAATTTTCTGTCCCAAATATCCCGAAAGCAGAACCTGTACTTAAATTATTAATAGAAATTTCTCCAATATTATCTATATCTGTACCATACATACCACACACCAAACCATTAGATAAATTTAAGATACTTATACTTGAATCATTTCCATTATATACTTGATTTGCAAACAAACCAAATGCATTTCCAGATCTTAGATTCTCGATATAGATTTCACCCGTTCCTGCATCAACAGTCAAAGGGCTATTATGTGCAATATTTGTTCCTTTGATACCGTAAGTATAACCATTTCCAGTATTAATAATAGTTATTTTACCTTTCCCTTTGTTTGAAACATTTTTACCATTTCCATAAATACCATAAACATTTCCATCCCCGGTATTTGTTATTGTTATATCACCATTTGCGCTGGAACTTTGAGAATCAACATTTTTACCATTTCCATAAATACCATAAACATTTCCATCCCCGGTATTTGTTATATCTATTATTCCATGCGTTGAATAACTGTAATCGATTGATCCACTTGTTCCACTGTTTAGTGGAATATTAGATAAAGCATTTGCGCCATCACCAAAAATACCGTACACATCGCCTGAACCAGTATTATTTATTCTTATTCTACCTCTTGCGATTTTTTGCATATTTCCATAGATTTCGTTATTTCCTAAAACAGTATATGCATTTGCAATCCCGTTATATAACCCAAAAACATCACCATTCCCTTCGTTCGTTATTCCTACTTCGCCTACTGCAGCAATTTGATAATATGGTCTTTTTGAATTTGATGTGTAATTATCTACTAAATCTCCTATAGCTTTTGAATTATACACATCTTTCATTCCAAAAATACCGTACACATCGCCTGAACCAGTATTATTTAAAGTTATATATCCGTTTGATTGTGAATAAATGGTATAATTTGTTGGATAATTTAATGGGACAACCGTATCACCACTAATGTTTGCGATAGAATTTGTTATAGAATTATCATTATCTGTGTACATACCATAAACATTTCCATCTCCTTCATTTGTTATATTTATTATACCTTGTTCGTAAACTGATGTTGCGCTATCCATATAAGAATAACTGTTTGTTAGAGAAGTTCCTTCAGAAAAAATACCGTATACAATATTATCACCTTCATTATTTAAATTTATATTTTGATTGTAATCAGATTCTGTTGCAATTTCACCATACAAAGAACATCCAACACCTTGTTGCCAATTCATATATCCAGGCTCACAAACACATTTAGTTCCATCATAATAAGACTTTACACCACAATCTCGCTTTTCATAACAACCAACACCTTGTGTCCAAAATGTGTACCCCGTATTACAAACACAATTCGTATTTTCTTGATGTGCATTAGTTCCGCATTCTAGTGGAATTAAAGAACAACCAACACCAATAACAGGATTTTGATATCCTGGATTACATATACACTGTGTACCAGATTGATATGCATTATCACCGCAGTTCAATATTTTTAAAGAACACCCCGTACCAGCTACCCAATTTTCATAACCATCATTGCAAGCACATCCTTCTTCTGTCCATGTTGCATTAGAACCACATTGTATTTTTTTACATTTATATTTCATCGTTTCACCAGATTGACACGATGAATCAACCGTCCAACCACCAGAACATTGTGACGCATCTGTAATATCATACCCATAACATGAATTTGCTGTACATTTTCTTTTAATTATTCCTGCAGTATTACATGTGTCACTAGTAGAATAACCACTTGGACATTGCGTAAAATCATATCCATCACAAGAATTTGGTTCACATTTCTTTAATATATTACCCCCAGAATTGCATGTATCCCCTGGAACTTCTGTATACCCATCTTGGCAATAATATTGATAACCTTCACAAGTATTTGGTACACATTCTGTAAATATATTTTCCCCAGATTTACATGTATTACCACTTGCATGAAAACCTTCAGAACATTCTGTTGTATTATAAGGACACTGTACAATATCACATTTATACTTTGTTGTATACCCAGACATACAAGAATCATTTATAGTGTATCCTTCAGAACATTGCAAAAAATCATATCCTTCACATGAGTTTATTTCACATTCCACCAATGTATATTCGCCATTTTGACAAGTATTACTTGTTGCGTGAAAACCCTCAGAACAATCAACCCTATAATTAGACGGACAAGTTTGTGGGATACATTTTTTATAAACAACATCTCCAGATTGACATGTTTCACCGGTTTCAATATATCCATCTGTACATTCAGTTGTATTATATTCACAATGATTTGTTTCACATTTATACATATATATCTTCTCACTATTCCCAGGTTCACCACTCCAATCGTATACTTGTGCTATCTGATGATATCCGTTTTGACATGGTTCATATTGATAACCTTCTTGAAGCCATTCATTAAAATGTGGAGTATAGGTATGACCGCCATTTGAACTGCTACTAGAATCACCGCCAGAACTACCTCCAGAACCACCGCCGCCACCCATTCCTGCAGCAACAGCACCACCAGCAACACCAGCACCAATACCTACCCATGCCCATTTACCAAGACCTAAAAAAGACCATGAATTATTTGTCGTTGCAACTTTTGTTATAAAATGTTCATATTGTTCTGTTGGTATCTTTTTTACACATTTATGGTCTACACTTGCACCTGCATTTTTCAATAAATTGTATGCATCTATATTACCATCTTTAATAGCAGAACATAACGCGGTATCACCATTTTTATCTGTGATATCAATATTTTTTACATTTTGTAATTCTGTTACATTTTTTGTTTGTGCTAATAAATACACGTCTTCTGTTGCAGAATATGCTAAATTGATACTTAATAAGCAGAACAATGTGAATAATAATTTTTTCATGGCGCTATCCCTGTAAAAAAAGACCGTCAAGAAAATTGGCGGTCAGGGAGATCTCAATCATACATCTTAAATGATTTTGTGGTCTTTCGGTTCCCCGTATTTTATAACCAACAACTCCCCGACCATAAGTCAGGGATGATAACGGTGCAAAAACACCGATAACATCATTATAACGATGCTTTTAGCACCGAAGATGTAAGGCCTGAGATAGCCCTAAACCCAATTTCTTGGATTCAAAACAACTATAAACAATGAATTCTTAAATGTAAATATGAATTATGAAAAAAATCATACTATTAAAATTTATTGTCGCACAGATCTACAAAAATTACTATTTTGCGCTGGATCAATATTTTCAATCATATTTATTATAAAAAACGTTTACTTTTGACCAAAAACGTGTTATTTTTGAAATGTGCCAAGCAAAGTGTTAGGCAAATTAGTGTTTTTTGATCAAAAATGATCAAACCGGAGCGAAAAAGGCTTGATTTCTGGCGTTGTCAGTGATCCGTGCGCTCCAACCAAGATTTATGCCGGTTTAAGACCGGTTTTTGTTTTTTTATAACAAGTTTTTCCGATTCGATTTGATAGCGCACGGATTCATAAAAACGAAGTGTGCAGGTAAAAATTTTAAATTTATTAATTTTGTTAATGTTTTACGCTTGACTTTATTTGAGGCGCGACATATAATCATTAAGATTTTTAATGATTTGTATTTTTTAATAATTAAAAGGAATAATCATGACGCATGATGAAGTAACTAAATTAATGGCTGAAAATATGCGTATTATGGGCCGTTTATCCAGTAGATTACAGCCGTTATTGGAAGAGAATTCCAAATATTCCAGACAACAAATGTCTGTATTAGTTCGTTTGTATTTGGCTGGAAAAATCAAATTGAAAGATTTTGCTAATCGTGAAGTTATTTCGACTGCGAATCTTTGTGCAGTGTTCAGAAAATTAGAATCTGATAAATTGGTTGTTCGCTCTATCGATGAAAACGATCATCGTGATATGTGGTATGAAGTGACCAAATCAGGTAAAGCATTGGCTGATAAATTGATAGATAAATTTATGCATGGTTTAGAAGGTTTATGCAAAGTTTTACCAGAAAAAGAGGAAGATAAATTAGCTGAAACAGTCAGAACTATAAACGGTATTTTGAAAAAGATGGAGGCATTAAATGCGTAGGGTTCTGTTTTTCTTTTTATGTGCTTTGATGGTGTTGCCAGATGCGTATGCTATGGATCTATCATTAAATGATGCGATTGAAAAAATTGTTGCCGAATCTAATGATATAAAAACAGCAGATGCAAACATTAAAAAAGCCAAGGCACAATTAAATGCTGTAAACGCAAATCGTTGGATGTCCATAGACGGAAATGTTTCTTATATGAATTTGGTTGATCCTGTGCACCCAACAAGTGGTGATGGTGTAAAAATTCCATCTGAAATAGGTGCGTTAATTGAAAGTCGTTTGGGTGTACCATTAGATCAAATACCAGATAATATTTTTTCAGCTGGTGTTCAAATTACACAACCAATATATACTTTCGGAAAAATAGGAAATGCGGTTGACGCTGTGCATGATGCAATTGATATGTCAAAGTCCGCAAAAGAATTAACAATGCGTGAAGTGAAATACGCGGCAGCAAATCTTTATTGGACTGCGAAAATGACAGATGAAATTGTTGTGGCCAGTAAACGTAATTTAAATGATGCACGTGCGGCGCGTAAAAAATTAACTGCGGCTGGTCGTGCAAATCGCAGCAATTTGATTAAAATAGAATCTGATATTGCTTACAAAGAAATTTATGTATCTGATGCAGAGTTTAATCGAGATACTGCATATAGAATGTTAAAGATTATGGCGGGTATTGATGAAAATGAAGAAATTGTTCTAACGGATAATTTCCCAAATAAATTTGAACCATTGGATGCACATGAATTAACATCTAATCCGGAATGGGATATTTATCAAAAACAAATCAAAATGTATGAATCTAATGCATCGTCAAAAAGATCGGGGATGTTACCAACTTTGGCTGCAGTTGGATCGTATTCTTATTATGCGATGGGAACCGATACGGGAAATATGTTTGAAAAAAAGGGTTCCCAATCCGCATATTGGGGATTGGCGTTAAAGGTTCCTTTGTTTAATGGGGGTATTCATTCTGCAAATGCGACAATAGAAGCGATGAATGCAGAGGCGGCACGTCAAGATTTAGATAAATCAAAAAAATTAAAAACCGAAGAATATAATACTGCGGTTAAAAAATATAAACATCTTTGTGATAATCTTGGCAAATTAAACGAAGCACACAATCTTGCACAAAAAGCATATGATGTTTCTGCAAATCGTTTTGCTGCAGGTCAAACATCTGCGATTGAATTGTCCGATGTTTCGGGGGCGCTTTATCAAATGGATATAGAAGTATTAAGTGCTAAATACAGTATTTTGATGGCTGGTGAAGCTATAAAAAAATTAGGTGATTAAAATGACAAAGACGGAAAGAATCGAAGACATTATTAAGAAATTAAAAACACATAAATCTAAAAATATCATTTATACAATATTTATAGCTCTTGTTGTGTGTGTTTTTGGTTACAGATTTTATAGTTTCCAAAAAGAAAATAATTTCGAAGTTTTTAATATTATTCGTTTTAACATGGAAAACGGTGTTCCTGTAGAAGTTTTAAAAATTGAAAAAACAGATGGGGTTTTGTTGGAACCCTTAACCATTAAAAACAATTATGCATATGTGTCCGGGGCACGCATAAACACTTTTAAAGTGGGGCAACAAATAGGTGAGTGTAAAATTATTTCTGTGTCTAAAAAAATTGATTTGGATACAGGTATGCATGTTATCAAAACATCAAAATGCCCGAATGGATTACAATATGTAGAAAATAGAAAAATTGGTTTTTATGTTCCTGTTTCTGCAATTCATGGAAATTATGTATATGTTGCAGATGGAGATGTTGCGCGTGTTCGTGAGGTTGTTATTGAAAATGTGGACGCTCAAAATGCTTTGATAAAATCCGGGTTAATCAGCGGAGATATCGTCATTTTATCAAATGTTCAAGAAAACCAAAAAGTTAAAATCGAAGAATAAAAAGGGAAAACAAAATGTTAAAATTCTTTATTAGTAAACCTGTCACAACAATTATGTTTGTTTTGTTCTTTGTGATATTGGGTATAGTTTCTTTTCCAAAAATGAATGTTGAAAGAACGCCGTCTGTTGATTTCCCTTATGTGACAGCTACTTTCGTTTATCCGGGCGCTTCGAGTGAAGAAATTGAAACCCAGGTTGTAAAAAAAGCAGAAAACGCAATGTCTGAAGTGGCTGGTGTAAAAAAGATTACATCCCAGATTTATGAAAATATGGCATATGTTATTTCTGAATTTAATTTGGGGGTAAATGTTGATGATAAAGCGAATGAAGTAAAAGCAAAAATAGATGGTCTGGCTAATGAATTTCCCGATGATTTGAAACAACCTGTAATTGCAAAATTAAATCCATTGCAGACACCTGTATTAGATATTGTTATACGCGGTGGTAATCCAAGAGATGTGGAAAAATATGTTTCTGATACTTTGTCGAATAAAATAACAGCAGTTAAAGGTGTGGCTTCTGTAAACACTTTTGGGGGGCTTCAACGTGCTGTTCGTATTGCTATGGATCCTGACTTAATGGCAGCATATGGAGTAACTATAAACGATATTGTTTCCGCGATTGCTACACATAATTTAAATGTGCCAGGTGGGAAAATAGAAACAACAATGAATTCTGAGAACGTTCGTTTTGTAGGCGAATTTCAAAATGTTAAAGATATTGCAAATTTAGAAATTACTACGGTTGAAGGCGAAACTTTCAAAATATCAGATGTTGCAAATGTAATTGATGCAGCACGTGATATTGAAAAAGGTGCTTTGCACAATGGCGAAAATGTCGTAATTATGTCTGTTGTTAAGGCAAGCGACGGTAATGCAATTAAAATTTCAAAAGCGTTGCGTAAAAATTTACCAAATTTGGAAGCAGAATTGAAAAATCATTTTGAAGACGCAACCCTGGAGATTGTGTCAGATTCATCAACTCATGTATCCGAAGATACGCGCAGCACTATATATGGAATTATTTTAGGAATTATATTTACAATTATCGTGTTGCTTGGGTTTACACGTAATTGGCGTTCGACAGTGATTGCTGGTGTTGTTATACCTGCATCACTTTTGTCTGGATTTTTCCTTATGAATGGAAGTGGTTTTACAATTAACACAATGACATTGTTAGCATATGCAACAGCACTTGGAACATTGGTGTCAAATGCTATTATTTTGATTGAATCCGCTCTATCTGAATTGCGTGCCGGAAAAACACCAGAAATTGCAGCAGAAGAAGGGACACGAAAAGTTGCTATACCTGTTTTAGCGGGCGTCGGAACAAATGTTGTGGTGTTTTTACCTCTTGCTTTTATGGGGGGGATTGTTGGCCAATTTATGTTGCAGTTCGGTATGACTGTTGTATATTTGACTTTGTTATCATTGCTGTTTTCGTTTACTTTGACCCCCATGATGATTGCAAAATTATTGAGGTTACCGGCACACAAACAAACAAAACAAGAAATAAAAGAAATTCAACAACATAACGATAAATCGCGTTTACATACATGGTATGATTACCAATTAAAACATCCGTTCATTGTTGTGTTGGGTGCGGTATTTGTTTTGATAATGTCTGCCCAGTTAATGAGATTTGTTGGAAACGAATTTTCCCCGTCAACAGATGCAAATGAAATAACCATCACAGCACGTGCCCCAATGGGCAGTATATATTCAAAAACTGAATCTATTGCAAAAGAAATAGAAAACAGAATTAAAGCATTCCCAGAAGTTGAATCTACTACTGTGAAAATTGGCGACAAAGGTTTGCAAAACATCAGTATGAAAGTGACGTTGGTTGATGTAGAAAAACGTGATATTTCTGATAAAAAACTGGCACAAAAAATGTTGCCTGTTTTGGCGGATATCAAAGATGCTGAAATTCAAATTCGTGCAGGGGAAAACATTAGTGGTTCTGGATTTAATTCAGATATGGTTTTGAATGTTTATGGCGAAGATGATGTGAAACGTAATGAGTATGCACAGCAGATTTTAGAAAAAGTAAATAAAATAGAAGCGGTTCAAAGTGCAGTATTAGCACAACAAACACCAAACAATGAAATTCGGTTTGTTCCAGACACTGAAAAGATGAATTTTTGGGGTGTTAAAAATTCATCTGCTGGGGCTACGTTGCGCACAGCGTTGTTTGGTAATGACGCTTATAAATACAAAGAAAAAGGTGATGAATATCCGATGATTTTAGAATTTGATAAACAATTCAAAAAACAATCTATGTTTGAAAGCGTTTATCTTAATTCTAAAAAAGGTATGGTCGCGCTTTCGCAATTAGGCAACATAGAAAGTGTGCCTGCGACATCTAATATTTATCGTATAAATAAAAACCGTATAACAGAAATTGATATAAATATTGGCAAATCAACTGTGGGACCCGTGCAGGCACAAATTCAAAAAGAACTTGATAAAATGAATTGGGATTTTGGGTATAGTGCATCTTTTGCAGGTATGTCTGAAATTCAGGCCGAATCAACAGCTGAAATAGCTCAGGCATTCTTATTGGCGACCATATTAACATTTATGTTGTTGGCGGCAATTATGAATTCTTTCATACATCCGTTTACAATTGCAACTTCAATTATAACAAGTTTTGCCGGGGTGTTTGTAATGTTGTTTTTGTCGGGAGCATCGTTTAATGTTGGTGCCATGTTAGCGTTTATTATGTTGGTCGGTTTGGTGGTTAATAACAATATTTTGGTTTTAGAGCCAACTGTTGCGCGTGTCCAACGTGGCGGAGATGCTAAAAAAGTATTATGGCAAGAATTAATGGATAAAAAACGTATGATTTGGATGACTACAATCGCTGTTGTGGCCGGTATGATACCACAATTATGGTCAAACGACGGGTTAAAGGTTGCTATGGGGGCTGTTATGATTGGGGGAATGTGTGCATCGTTGATATGGACATTTACTTTAACACCTGCTATTTTTTCGCTGATGGAAAGATTGCGTAGAGCGATATGTGAAAAAAATAAAGATTGACAAAATATGTTTTTTGTATTATATTATGGGTACAAAAAAGGTGAAACATGAAAAACAATAAAATTATTTATTTGCTTAAAACAACAGGTGTTGTTGCAACTGCTGTGCTTACTATGGCTTCATGTGGGCATAAAATGTCAGAAAGTGAAAAACAAACTGTTCAACACAAGACAGACAGTGCAGCGATGATGCACCCGGAATACAAATTAGCATCAGATTTGTCGGATTTGTGCGATTTAAGAATCAAAAATTTACACAGACTAAACAAAGATATTGCGAAAATATACGCAAGAAGACAAGTATTGGATAATATTACAGATACGTTTATGAAAAAATTGATGTTGGACATGATTACAGAAGAATCTTTTGTGACGCAGAATTGTTTTGCCGTAACCGAATCTGACAGTGTCCAAGACAATGTTTCTGATGCGGTTAGCTTTATCATTAAAAACCAAAGTTGGTTTAATGATTTAATGTTGTATTTGACTGACGAATATAATGAAAAACAATTTTTACAGAGTGATTTTTTCAAAGTTATCGATGATGAACAATTTAGAAACATGTTTGAACATAACGTAAAAAAAATAGAAAAAATACAATCGGGTGCTGATTTTGCAGCTGAACGTAAAACTGTTGTGTATCAGCGATTATGGAATAAATATGAAAAAGAAGTTCAAAAACAAAGATAAAACCATGTTGCAAAAAGTAGATGTTGTAGTTTTTGATTTTGACGGGACTTTGTCGCGAAGTGATTCTAATTATGAATTTTTTAAATATTGTTTCAAACACTCGTTTCGCCCATGGTTGTTTTTGCCATGTGTGTTGGCTGCTGTTGTTGGCAGTTTATTGAATCGTAACGGTATTTGGTGGCGAGAAACAATCCGTAATTTCATAACACCAAAAATGGTCAAAGATTTTGCGTATAATGTTATTAAATTGCATAAACAAAACCGTTTTGGCTGGGCAAAAGATCAGGTTGCCAAAGAGCATAAAGCAGGAAACAAAGTTCTTTTAATTTCAGCTAGTCCAGATTATTTAATTCCAGAATTGGTCAGCGATATGAAATTTGATGCGGTTTTTTGTTCGCAAATGGAAAAAGATAAACCGTATAAATATAAATTTTTATGTTGGGGAAGAAACAAGGTGGTCGCGCTTGATAAATGGGCGATGGAACACAAATATATTCCAAATGTAGTGCGTGCATATTCAGATAGTAAAAATGATATGCCAATAATGGAAATAGCAAAAGATCAGGTTTGGATAGATCCAAAAACAGGTTTAAGAAAATAATATAAAAACACCGGCAAATACCGGTGTTTTTTTAATCTTCGCCGAAATCCATATCTCGTATTTTTTCAGCCCTTGGTGATATTTTTGATATAGATGTTTGTAGATCTGCCATATCTTTTTGTGCGAGTGTGAAATGTTGATCAACTTTTGATGCTCGTTCATCAAGGCGTGATAAATCAGTAAGCAGCATATCGAGTTCTTTTTTTATTTTGCCAGCAACACGTTTGATTTTTATGTCTGATAATACTGCACGAATAGTGTTTAATGTTGCCCATAATGTTGATGGTGAAACTATAAATACTTTTTTGTGTGCGGCGTATTCTATGGTGTTTGGGAATTGTGTATGTAATTCCATAAATATAGATTCAGATGCAATAAACATCATCGCACTTTCTGCTGTTATGCCTGGGATAATATATTTTTCAGCGATTGCATCGATGTGTTTGCGGACGTCCAATTCAAATTGTTTACGTGCGCCAGCATCGTTTTTATCCTGTAAAATACGATTATAACTTTCCAGTGGAAATTTACTGTCGATAATCATATCTCCTGGTGGGTATGGTAATCTGATAACACAATCAGGGCGAACCCCAGATTCTAAGACTTTTTGAAAATCATAAGATTCTGGTGGCATAATGTCGGCAACCAAATCTTCAAGTTGCCTTTCGCCGAACGTTCCGCGTGCTTGTTTGTTTCCCATTAAGATATCTTTGAAATTAGCAATATCAGAAGATATGTTTTTTAATTCAACTGCGTTTTGTGACAACATGCCCAATCTTTCAGCTAATCTTTCGCGCAATCTGGCATTGTCTTCGCGCAGGGTTGATAAATCAATGGTGTTTTTACGAAAAACCAATACAAGTAACAATATTGTGATAACAATCAAAAGAGCAAAAATATAGGTTGTCATTTGAATTTCCTCTGCTATGATTTATGTACAGATTATAAAAGGTTTTATAAATGTTGCAAATGAAACTTTGTGGCGATTTGGTTTTAAGGGAAAAATGCAGTCCTGTGTCTGATATAACACCGGAATTATTAAATATCATGAACGAGATGATAAAAATGATGACGGATCAGAATGGGGTGGGGCTTGCTGCACCTCAAATTGGGATTACACAAAGATTTCTGGTTATGATGAATCCTGAAACAAATGAAATATATCGCATGATAAACCCTAAAATTGTATCAAAAAGCGACGAAACCTGTGTTATGGAAGAAGGGTGTCTGTCGGTGTTGGGTGCTGATGGTTTACCTGTATATTCAAATGTTCGTCGACCGGCTTCTGTGGAAGTTGAATGGATAAATGAAAATGGCGAAAAATTAAATGCGAAAATGACGGGGACACTCGCACGTATTGTGCAACATGAAACAGATCATTTGGACGGTATTTTATTCATAGATTATTTATCAGGTGTAAAACGTGAAATGTTAATGCGCAAAGTTAATCGGGGGCATAAATGAAACTGATTTTAATGGGCACAAACGATTTTGTCGTCCCTGTTTTTGATGCGTTGGCAGATAAACACGATATTATCGGTGTTTTTACTCGTGCACCAAAACCAATGGGGCGTAAACATGTTTTAACACCGTCTCCGGTGCATAATTGGGCGCTGTCGCGCGGTTTAAAAGTACACACTTCTATTAAAGAATTTGATGGGATATCAGAAAAACCAGATATGATAGTTGTTATGTCCTATGGTGTTATTTTGCGTGACAATGTTTTAAATGCTGCAAAATGTATAAATGTTCACCCATCGAGTTTACCAAAATATCGTGGACCATCTCCAATAAGGACGGCTATATTAAATGGCGATAAGACAATGGACGTTTGTTTAATGGATATGGTGGCAGAAATGGATGCCGGCGATGTGTTTATGCGTCGCAATATAGAAATTGGTGAAAATGATACTAATGAGATGGTCGAAAATAAAGTATCAAATATTGCATCACAAATGTTGGATGAATATATGCAAAATCCAGACGGCTATATTGCACAATCCCAAATTGGCGAACCAACTTTTACCCGCAAATTTGAAGGCAATGACGAAATTATAGATTGGAAAAAATCCCCAATCGAAATCCATAACCAAATTCGTGCGCTATCATGTGGGCGAACAAAAATAAATGGCATAGATGTTAAGATTTTAGAAACAAAAATTGAAAATAATGAGTTGAGAATTATAAAAATACAACCTGCTGGAAAAAATCCAATGGATTGGAAAAGTTTTGTAAACGGTCTGCATGGTGCAGATATAAAATATGGAGAATAAAATGGCTGAAAAAAAGTTTTGTAAAAATGGAAATGCGTATGTGATTGCAAATCCTTATAATCGTTATGAAGAAAATCCTGAAAAATGTTTATATAAAAATGACAGAACAAAAACTGCGTGTGACAGATGTGTTATGTATATAAACTCCGCAAAGACCAGATAAAATGGCGCGTTATAAAATAAATATTGAATATGATGGGACAGATTTAATTGGGTGGCAGGAAAATGCCCAGGGTCCATCTGTACAATCTTTATTACAAGATGCGATATTTCAATTTTGTTCTGAAAAGGTCGAAGTGTATTCTGCCGGGCGTACTGACGCTGGCGTTCATGCGATTTCTATGGTTGCGCATTTCGATTTAGATAAAGAACAAGATTGCGAAACAGTAAAACGTGCAATAAATTTTTATCTAAATAATAAACCCGTGGCTGTGTTAAGTTGTGAAAAAGTCAGTGATGATTTCCATGCGCGTTTTTCGTGTATACAAAGACATTATAGATACATAGTGTTGAATCGTGATACGCCTGTGGTTTTAGAAAAAAATCGTGTTTGGTGGGTGCCACAAAAATTAGATATAGACGCAATGAAAAATGCTGCTGCTAAATTGGTCGGCAAACATGATTTTACTTCTTTCAGGGCCGCTGAATGTCAGGCAAAAAGCCCGATAAAAACTTTGGATGTTTGTAATATTGTACAAAATGGTGATAAAATAATATTTGAATTTGCTGCACGTTCTTTTTTGCATCATCAGGTTCGTAATATGGTTGGAACTTTGGTCGAAATTGGTATGGGGAAAGATTTAGATATAGATAAAATATTTGAAGCAAAAAATCGTAGTGCGGCTGGTATAAATGCACCAGCATGCGGATTATATTTTGTTAATGCTGATTATGCCACGGACGTCGATTAGCAAACTTTGTGATTTTTCCATTCTTGTCTATCAACAATCCATCATGCAAAATTTTTGCATGACATTTTGGTGCCTTAATTTTGAATGGACTGACGATAAAATCAACAGATTTATCACGACATGTTTCTTCAATATGATTTATGACCGTTGTGAATGTTTGCATATATACTAATGTCCATTTTTCGGTTTTGTAAATACAAAAACCATGATCACATTTATATCTTTCGTTTTTATCACTTGGTTTTTCATTATTGAATTCGCGCCATGAATTGAAAACAAAGAAGTGTTTGGATGATTTTGCTTTGTTGAATTTTAATCTGCCATTAACAACAAAACCGACCAATTCGTTATCGTCTGTGGAATAAAACAAAGGTTGTGTTTGTGTGCGAGATAGAGCAATTGCACAAAATACGAAACATACACATAAAACATAATTTATATTTCTTTTTATAAAGTTTTTAGAATCTGGTTTTGCAATTAAAACCATGCACATTAAACCAAAGATTGAAATCAGTAAAACTGTATTAGAAATATACGGCATTTTCAAATTAGCATATGGTAAATCTGTAATATGTTTTGCGATCATCAAAGCCCAATTATAAATAATGTTTGTAATATCTATGACAGAATAATTGCCAAATAATGCACAAATTGTTCCAATCATAATCAAAGGCATAATCGCAAAAGAAAATATCGGCAAAATAACAATATTACCCAGCAATGTATAAACAGGGATATATCCGAAGTGTGCGATTATAAACGGTAATGTAAATATAGACGCTATGAATGTTGTAACAAAAATCATATATAATGTATGAAATATTCTATGTAATACATCGCGTTTAATATATTCTTTGCCTTCATAAAACCAAAGCAAACCAAATACGGCAGCAAAAGATAATTGAAAGCCTGCGTTCATTACAAAGAAAGGATTTATCATAAATATCACCAGAAATACGAGTGCAGCATTACGCAACGAAAACACGCTTCGTCCAAATAGTGTTGCTGCAAATATCAAAGTCGCCATTAAAAATGCGCGAATTGTTGCTACACTGATTCCAGAAATACACAAATATAAAATCAATCCACACCACGCACATACAAGAGCCGGATATTTTGCGGGTATGCGTTTGGTTATATGGGGAATGCTTCTGAACAATAAATAAAACAATACGAACAACCAACCGCCAACCAATGTCATATGAAAACCGCTAATTGACCAAACATGTGCAACACCGACAGATTTCCAGATATCGCTTTCTTGTTTTGGCAGCGCTTGTTTGTACCCAAGAACCAATGCGTCTGTTAATTTCGTGTTTGTTTTATTGTGAATATATGTGCGTAAATTATTTTTGTTATTATCTGATTTTATTATTTTATATTCTTTAAAGAACCCGTTTCCAGACATACCTGAAAAATACATCCAACGTGCAAAATCAAACGACGATGGAATATATTTTGATGATACATGAAATGCTTTGATTGGGCCTGACATTTTATCACCGATATTTATATCATCATGATTATTCTTTAATGTTATGCGTAAATTTATATTTTCGTGTGTTTTATTAAAAGTAAATTGTTGAGATGGGACAGACAATATCACACGTGTTGAATCAGAAGCAAAATCTATATCTTGGATTGTGCCAACAACATTATGATATCCAAAAGAATCTTTAATCTTTGGTGTGTCAATGATATGCGTGAAAGACATTGCATAAAAGAACCCAAACAAAAACAAAGCAAAAATGCGAATAAAAACGTTTTTGTTTTTATAAATGATTACGCCACATAACAAAGTAATTAAAATCGGAAAACGAAAAAACGGTTCAAAATCCAGACCAAAATACAGTGCTGCACCGAACGCCATTAAAAATGGCACCCATAAAAACCTGTTTTTGTATTGGTATCTAAGGAATTCTTTCATATTTTGATTATAGGATTTTATTTGCTTGCTCTTCAACCAATAATTTTTTATTATAAATTCACATAAGGAGAAAACACTTATGTCGAGATATATTTTTGTCACAGGTGGGGTTGTATCAAGTTTAGGCAAGGGCGTTTCAGCGGCATCGTTGGGCGCCCTTCTTCAATCCCGTGGTTATACTGTCCACAGCCGTAAATTTGATCCATATTTAAACATAGATCCTGGTACCATGTCGCCACTGCAACATGGTGAAGTTTATGTTACAAATGATGGTCATGAAACAGATTTAGATTTAGGCTACTATGAAAGATTTTTGGGTGTTAAATTATCCAGAAACGATTCGGTTTCGGGCGGTCGTATTTATTGGGATGTGTTGAACGCAGAAAGACGCGGTGAATATTTGGGTGGAACTGTTCAAATGATTCCGCATGTGTCCAATAAAATTAAAGAATATATTGGTGCACCAACAAATACCGATTTTGTTATTTGTGAAATAGGTGGAACTGTTGGTGATATTGAACAGAAAATCTTTCTTGAATCTATACGTCAATTTGCAAATGATGTTGGACGCAGAAATGTAATGTTTGCACATCTGGCATTGGCGCCTTATTTGGAACAGAGTGGTGAATTAAAAACAAAACCAACACAAATGTCTGTTCGCAGATTATTGGAAAACGGTATTCAGGCAGATATTTTGTTTGTTCGTTCCCCGCGTATGTTGACCGAAGAAGAACGTGCAAAGATCGGTATGTTCTGTAATTTACCTGCAAAAAATGTTATTACCAGTATGAATGTTGATAACATTTATAAAATACCGCTTGTATATGATTCCCAGCATGTATTTGATATAATGGCAGAACATTTTGGTTTACCAAATGCAGCTGGTGATATGTCGGCTTTCAAAAAAATAGAACATTATTTGGAAAACGATTTGCCAACCTGCACAATAGGGGTCGTTGGAAAATATTTTGATATTGCTGATGCATACAAATCTTTGAACGAAGCATTGTTCCATGCCGCCGTTCAAAATAATGTGCATTTAAAAATCAAAAAAATAAATGCAGAACATTTTACACCCGAAGATTGTGCGGATGTTGATGGTATTTTAATACCTGGTGGATTTGGAACACGTGGTGTCGAAGGTAAAATAGCGGCCGCGCAATATGCGCGTGAAAACAATATTCCGTTTATGGGTATTTGTTTGGGTATGCAGGTTGCAGTTATTGAATTTATGCGTAATGTTGTTGGCGATAAAAACGCGAATTCGACTGAATTTGCAAAAAATTGTACGCCTGTGATTTATATTATGAAAGATTGTGATAAAGAAAATATGGGTGGAAC
>CAMVAB010000007.1 GCA_947165335.1 uncultured Pseudomonadota bacterium
ATATCAACAAAAAACCGCCCGTTTGGGCGGCTTTTTATAAGAGGGAATGTTTTTTGATTACTTTTCAGAAAAATCTGCATCCGTTGCTTCTTTGTTTTCGCCAGATTCAGATTGTTTATTTTCTGATTCTTGTTTTTGGGCTTCTTGAGCCGCTTTATAAACAGCTTCACCCAATTTCATTGCCTTTTCTGTCAAAGCATCTGTTTTTGCTTTCAAAGATTCAACAGTTGCTTCGGCTTTTGCCAATTCATCGCTTAATTCTTTTTTAGCGGTTTCAATCGCTTCGCGTTCTTCGGCACTGATCTTGTCGCCATGTTCTTTTAAAGATTTTTCAATACTAAACACAGCTGTTTCTGCGGTATTTTTTGCTTCGGCTAATTCTTTCTTCTTTTTGTCAGATTCAGCGTTGGCAGCAGCTTCATCAACCATACGTTTGATTTCTTCTTCTGACAAACCACCGTCTGATTTAATAGAAATTGCTTGTTCTTTACCGGTGCCTTTATCTTTTGCGGACACATGAACGATACCGTTAGCGTCGATATCAAAAGATACTTCGATTTGTGGCATACCGCGTGGGGCAGGTGCGATACCTTCCAAATTAAATTGACCAAGCAATTTATTATCAGCAGCCATATCACGTTCGCCTTGGAATACACGAATTGTTACCGCGGATTGATTATCTTCGGCAGTAGAGAAGATTTGAGATTTCTTTGTTGGAATTGTTGTGTTGCGGTCTATTAAACGTGTGAACACACCACCCAATGTTTCAATACCCAACGACAATGGTGTCACATCCAACAACAAAACATCTTTAACATCGCCTTTTAAAACACCACCCTGAATAGCGGCGCCAAGGGCAACAACTTCATCAGGGTTAACGCCTTTGTGAGGTTCTTTGCCAAAGAATTCTTTCACTGTTTCAACAACTTTTGGCATACGTGTTTGACCACCAACCAAAATAACTTCATTGATTTGAGAAGTTGTAAGTCCAGCGTCTTTCAAAGCTTTCTTGCATGGTTCAATTGTTTTTTGAATTAAATCTTCAACCAAAGATTCCAATTTTGCACGTGTCAATGTTGTGTTGAAATGTTTTGGACCTGTTGCGTCAGCAGTTAAATAAGGCAAATTGATTTCTGTTGATGTTTTTGAAGACAATTCAATTTTTGCCTTTTCCGCGGCTTCTTTCAAACGTTGCAGGGCTAATTTATCGTTTGACAAATCAATACCTGTTTGGGCTTTAAACTCTTCGATTAAATATTTCAATACGCGTGCATCGAAATCAGAGCCACCCAAAGCAGTATCCCCGTTTGTAGATTTAACTTCGAATACGCCATCAACGATTTCCAATATAGACACATCGAATGTACCACCCCCAAGGTCGTAAACTGCGATTGTGCCATCTTTGTTTTTATCCAAACCGTATGCCAATGCAGCGGCGGTTGGTTCATTAACAATACGCAAAACATTCAAACCTGCAATACGCCCAGCGTCTTTTGTTGCCTGGCGTTGAGAATCGTTAAAGTATGCTGGAACAGTAATAACCGCATCTGTAATGGTTTCGCCCAAATAACTTTCTGCGTCTTTCTTTAACTTAGATAAAATCATAGCAGAAATTTGTGATGGGGCATATTTTTTACCTTCGATTTCAACCCATGCATCACCGTTATCGCCGGCTACAATTTTATAAGGAACGCGTTTTTCAATTTCTTTGACAGCAGGGCTATCAAAACGCAAACCCATTAAACGTTTAATTTCATAAATTGTGTTTTCGGGATTTGTGACAGCCTGGTTTTTCGCGGTAATACCAACCAATTGTTCGCCATTGTTTGTAATAGCAACGACAGATGGTGTTGTACGTTGCCCCTCTGAATTTTCAATGATTTTTGGATCCGATCCGTCCATGAAAGCCATAGCGGAATTAGTTGTTCCCAAATCAATACCTAATACTTTTGACATAATTCAAACTCCTTAGATTTTTTCGCTTGAACACAATATAGTTATAAAAAGTATGGTTTCAAGGGGGCAAAACATAAAAAATTATAAGTATTTATTCAAACAAAAACCGCCCGTTTGGGCGGTTAAATTTAATACCAAAACAGATATTATTTCTTTTCTGGGGCTGAGGCAGCGGCGGCTGCAGCAGCTTGAGGTTTTGCATCTGCTTCTTCTGGCATTTTACCACCGATAGTAGCGAAAGCCAAATCAGCCATGTGCAAGCCCAATGTAATACCTTTTGGTAAAACAAGGTCGGAACCATGAATTGTGTCGCCGATTGTGACGTCTGATAAATCGATAGTGATTTTTTCAGGCATATCATCAACCAGACCGACCAATGCCACTTTACGTACAGCAAAGTTCAAAACACCACCCAATTTAATACCTTTGGATGTGTCGATATTGATAACTTCTACTGGAACGACAACGTGAACAGGTTCTTTGACATTAATACGTTTGAAATCAGCGTGGACAACCTTGTCAGACACTGGATGATATTGTATATCCATCAACATAGCATCTTCTTTGTTGCCGCCAACATTGATTTCGAATAATTTTGTTCGCAATGATGGTTGACCCAACAACATATTGAATTCATGTCCGTTCAATTCGATAGACACAGGTTCTTTCTTTTCGCCATAAATTACAGCAGGGATGTTTTGGTTCTTGCGAACTGCACGTGCGGCCCCCTTGCCAGCAACTTTGCGAATTTCAGCATTTAATTTAATTGTCATTTTGTAATCCTTTTTGACATTTTATTTTTGTTTTGCACAACCTCCAAGGGTGTCGTGCAGGGCATATTATTTATTAAAACATATGAAAAATCAAGTTTTTTATGGCTATTTTTTCAATAAAAACAAAAATCTGGCACGACCGTATGTTTTGTCCTTCAATATTTCCCAATTTTCATCTGTCTTTGGTGTTGGCTGATTTGATTCAAATTCCCATATAACTATTGCGCCGGTTTTTGCAATTTTCCCCAGTTTTTTAACAAATAAAATTCCAAGATTAAAATCAGAATATGGGGGATCTATAAAAATCAAATCAGAAATACCGCCAAATCTGGACAGTGCGGACAATGCATCGCATGTTTCGATGGTTGCTTTTTCGTTTATAGAGATAAGATTTTTCTTGATTGTATCTATGGAAGATTTTGCATTGTCCGTAAAAACGACCATTGGATTATTAAATCGCGATAAACATTCAAGGCCAAAAGCGCCTGAACCAGCAAAAGCATCCCATACTGATATAGGTTTTGTTGTATCTATAATACCGTTCAATACATTAAACAATGCGCCACGTGCCATATTTTGTGTGGGACGGGCGTCGTTTGGCAGATTTAATTTCTTGCCACGGTATTTTCCTGAAATAATTTGCAAATTCGATTTCATAGTGTAAACTTTAAACTATGAATTTTATGAATCAAGCATTTTTATTAGCAAAAAAAGCCCAAACACATGGCGATGTGCCAATTGGTGCGGTAATTATCAAAGACGGTAAAATCATCGCACGCGGCGAAAACCGTGTTCAATTTGCTAAAAATCCGACTTTACATGCTGAAATAGTTGCTATAAACAAAGCGTGTAAAAAATTGAACCAAAAATTTTTGGATGATTGTGATATTTATATAACGCTTGAACCGTGTTCAATGTGTGCAACCGCGATTTCTTTTGCACGTATAAAAAACATTTATTTTGCTGCAATGGATGAAAAGGGTGGTGGAATTACTTCAAATGCAAAAGTATTTGAAAACGACCGCCATCTTTGGAAGCCAAATATAATTCAAATGCCAGAATACGCAGAAGAATCAGCAAAAATGCTAAAAGATTTTTTTGATAATTTACGCAACAAACATTAAATCAGCGATTTTCCAGTCATTTCGGCCGGTTTTTTTATGTTTAATAATTTTAATATTGTTGGTGCGACATCGCTAAGTCCGCCATTATGTGCGACAAATTTTTCATTTGAAACCATGATAAAACGCACAAGATTTGTTGTGTGTGATGTTAATGGAGTATTGTGTTTGTTATCCCACATTTGTTCAGCGTTTCCATGATCAGCGATTATCAACATTGCGCCATTTAGTTTTAATACAGCCGGCACAATCTTTGACAATTGTTTATCAAGACATTCCATGGCTTTGATAGCGGCTTTTTCGTTTCCAGTGTGTCCAACCATATCGCCATTTGCAAAATTGAGCAACACTACATCAAATTTGGATAACCGTGGCAGCAAAGCAGCAGTTATTTTGTTCGCTGACATTTCTGGTTTTTTATCGAAAGTTGCGACATTTGGGGACGGAATTAAAACTTTTTCTTCCATTTCATAATCAATATTGCGTTCGGCATCCATGAAATAGGTTACATGATTGTATTTTTCTGTTTCTGCGATACGCAATTGAGATTTGCCATGCTTTTCTAATATGTCGCCCAATGTGTTTTTTACCATTATATCAGGTAAAATTGCAGGGCATTTATCATTTAATCCTTCGCCGTATTCAGAAAAACACAATACATGACAACCTGTTTTGATAATTTTGCGCATAATTTGACGCGCACGATCAGAACGATAATTACAGAACATAAAACCATCATGTTTCTTGATTTGTGTTGGCGTAATTACGGTGGGTTTTATAAATTCATCTGTTTCACCACGTTTGTAGGCATCAGCCAATGCTGAATTGATGTCTTTTGCAGAATATTCTGCCTTTGCTTTTATGATTGCATCTGCGGCAATTTGTGTGCGATCAAGATTATTATTGCGATCCATTGCCCAATAACGTCCCGACAATGTTCCAAAGAATACTTTGTTATTCTGAATCTCATTTTTTAAAATGCATTTGGTTAAATTTATATATTTTTGTGCTGATGTTGGCGGTGTATCACGACCATCAGAAATAAAATGAATACAAACGCGCAGGCCATGTTCTGTAATATATTTAATAGTTTTTAATGTGTCGGCAATATTTGCATGAACACGACCGTCAGACATCAGTCCTGCGATATGAACAATGCCATCATCTTTTTTCACAGATTTAATAAATGTATTCAATGGTTTGTTTTTGTTTAAATCTTCAATTTCAAATCTGCGTAAGAATTGATTAACAATACGTCCAGAACCAATGGTTATGTGCCCAACTTCTGAATTGCCCATAATTCCACGTGGCAAACCAACTGCATTGCCAGACGCTTTTAATTTAGAATTTGGGTATGTCCTTAATAATTTGTTAAAAAACGGCATTTTTGCCAACGCTACAGCATTGTGTTTTCTTTCTT
Source organism: uncultured Pseudomonadota bacterium (assembly GCA_947165335.1). Taxonomy (GTDB): domain Bacteria; phylum Pseudomonadota; class Alphaproteobacteria; order Rs-D84; family Rs-D84; genus Enterousia. Next base: position 5,271 of record CAMVAB010000007.1, read on the forward strand.
TGTTTATACCAACACCATCTAAAATACATAAAACAAGGGGCTTCATTTTAGTGTTCCTTTAACAACTCAAATGGTATCATATATGTTTTTTGATTGCAAAACAAAAAGAAACATTGTATATATTCTTAATATAGATTCAAGGAAACCTTTCACACCGAAGAATTCCTGGAAACTTTTTATAAGAAAGGAAAAATATGTCACGCAAAGCAGGCCTTATAAACGAAGTTGACCATCATATAGCAAAACGTTTGCAATTGCGCCGCGTTATGCTCGGAATGTCGCAATCTGATTTGGCGCATAAATGCGGTGTCAGTTTTCAACAAATTCAAAAATATGAAACAGCGGGAAATCGTATCCCGGCAGCGCGTTTGTTCGATTTAAGTCAGGCCCTTGAAACATCTGTAGCGTTTTTCTTTTCTGGACTTCCTGGTAATTTTCCACCAGAAACAAAAGCAATTCGTTCAATGCGTGTTTCAGAAGCAAAAGAAGATGATCCGCTGTTAAAAAACGAATCTTTGCAATTAATAAATCTTTATTGGAATTTGCCGTCTGATTCGCAACGCGAAATGATAATGCAAATGTTAAAAACATTGAACGGCAATATTAAGAAAAAATCTTAATTTTTTGTATAAAATTCACATTAATTTATTAGCGCCGGGGCGTTTGTTGCCGTCTTATTGTTTTGAATTATTCATCGAATCTAAGTATTCGCGCAACGAATCTACGGCTGAAATTCCTTCTTTATAACTTTCGCCTAAACGAGACCGGGGACCTTCTGTAGTTTGTTCTACAGGGTTAGCAGTATCCACATGACATATGTCATTTTGCCAGCTTCCACCCAACATACCGCATGCACGCAAGTACCATTTGCCTGTTAAATCGCATTCGGCCGTTGAAGTATTAAATGTCGCATATTCTTCGCCCAAAACATCGCACTGTGCGCTGACAGATTTATTAACACACCAACCAAAAGATTTAAGATTTAAACTTTCTATCTGCGCGACACTCGTAATCTTTGTGCCATAGTATTTTTGATAGAATTCTTGAACCAATATTGATGGATTTGGATTTGCTAATTCTTCACCGCTTACCCATGTGCCTTCAAAATCTTTATCATGTGTACAACCCGCGGTAAACTGTATACCCAATTCATCATAAATCTTTTTGATAAGCTGATTCATTATATTTGTATTAAACGCAGTTTGTTCTTGCATCGTATTAGAATCATCAGTCATAACCAAATCTTGGGCACAGAATGTGTTCATACGCAAATCCATAGCCGCACGCAATTGGGCTTCGGGCATAGTCTTACATTTGCCGTACAATATAGGATTTTCTGTCCCTATGTCTTCATCGCATAATTCATGTGCATATTTTGTTAATGCTGTTTCGCATCCTTCTGCAACCTTAACAGAATCAACAGTGTCAACAAAAGTCAACAATCCTTGTAAACCACACTTTTTAGGTTTACCGGCAGCATCAACAGCATATTCAAGTTTTTTGGTTTTTTTGTCATATTTACAACCGTCTGGATCACCGTATAATGCCGCACATGCTTGAACACGATCATAACACATGCCACGCGCAGTTACTGCAGCAATTGCATCTGTGCTTTGGGTATTTGTTGTATCCATGTCTTTCAAAGCACCGGTTTGTGTGTCATAACATTCTTTGATTGTTGTAACACATGAATCTTTTACTTTTTGGATCATATCATCTTGAGCCTGAGAAATACGTATCAAAGCAGCGCGTTTAAATTCTTCCCAAACAATATCTGCTTTGTCCCGACATGTGTCCAAAGCAGTTTGAGCAAACATTTTCTTTGATTCAAGGCTTTCGTTGAATTTAGGATTTGCTTTTAACACATCACTGGTTCCGTCTAAAACAATAATTGTGTTCAGTTTGAACAGTGCCTGGGATAATATTGGTTCGCCGGTCGTTGCGTTAATATAAAGTCCCGTATAATCCATACATTTTTCATAATTTTCACCACAGGCCGTTGGTTGTTTAATAGCGTCTTCTACTTTCGTCAAACATTCATTAACATCCTGAGAATTATGTGCGCGATATTCTTCCAATCTTGCGTCACGCAAATATTTTTCAGCGGTTCTAACGGTTTCTTCAACAGATGCTTTTTTCGCATTTATATTTTTTTCATATGCATTACAATCTTGTGTTATCATGATTGAATAGGCAGATTTCGCCAAATTAAACATCGCATCACTGCCACAAGATTCATGAGTCACTTCCGAACACTGTTTCGTCGCATTATCATATAACGCTTTGCCTTCTAAATCAGATGTGTTTGTTGTAGAATCACCAAAAAATGACGATGTATTAAATATGTCGTCGTCAATAGAACCAAAACCAGAAAAATCTAGCACACCTAATGAATTCGTGTTTGTGTTTGTTGATCTGCCAGACAAAACATCGTTGATATTATTTAATAATTTTTGAGAAGCACTGGTGTCTTTTTTGATTGCCTCTTCACCAGCGGTCGCTGTATACATTGCATTAACTTCTGCAGCAGTTTTATCAACGGCCTCTAAGTTGCTGTTTTGAAATTCGGCCAGCATTTGTAAGGCGTTATCAAGAGAATTAGATGTTTCGCGGAATTTTTGAAATCTGTCGCTACAGAAACATCTTCTGTATGTATCATTGGCATTCGCACAAAATTGATCCATGCATGTTGCATATGCATCACGACAACCAGAATATCCGGTGCCAATCTTTGTGATATCATTAAATACAGAGGTAGCGCGGGCTGTTCCTGCGCGTGATAAATTTGTCCCTGATTTTTTTACTATTCCGGCAAGACCCGAACGAACAGTATTTGATTTGGTTGCAGTACGTGATTTTATTGAATCGTTCGTAACAGGGCGGACAGATCGAACCGAAGCCGTTTTTGTTGCACCTGGTCTGGCAGTTACAACAGCCCGATTTTTACGAGAGTTAACAGATGCAGAACGTGCAATAACAGATGTGGCAGAACGACGCACAGAAGCATTTGAATCACTGTCAACAGAACGTGTTTTTGTGGCACGTGGGTTAGGTTGTTGTGCTGCAAAAGCCAACAGTGGCACAATTAATGCCAATACAGATATTTTTAAAACCTTTCTGATAAAACCCGCCACTTTTTTAGTTCTCTCGTTTAAAACAATTTTATCATTTTTTGCATATTTAAGCAAGAGTTTATTCAATACAACAATTAACCGCGTTTTTTACCCATTGTCCCAATCTTTTTACCCCAGATACTTTTTCCGGTTTTGCGGTTTTTTCTGGTTTTTTGGTGTTTTTTGGCGCCACACATGCTTCTTTTGCACCATCATAAAACGCAGGCACAGATTCATGTACACCGTCTAAATCTATTAAATGCATGTTTAAACCCCAGAACAAAGAATATAAATCGTATGCTTTTTCAAACATTTCATACGCTTCCTTCTTTTTGCCGGCGCCAATCGCTTTCGTGCCAACTTCGTAAATACGCATAGATGCAGCCAACAAATGTTTTGATATGCACCAAACTTCACCGTCATCACCACTTGACTTTTTTACAATACGTTCCATCAGTTCTTTGCGCATAGAACGCACAGTGTTGATTAAATCATAAAAACCATGTTTACCAGTTTTTGCGCCACTAAAGAAAAAATGTTCTTCTAAAGATACCAAATTCATCAACGCAATAGACAAATCTTGATCAGAAGACAAATCAAGCGGATTCGCTTTTTTTGCCGCGTCTAATTTTTGAATCATTTCTTCCATAGATAATTTTTTGCTATTCTTTTTCATTTTCTTTCCTCTTTAATTAGCACAATACTATACCCATTGTTGGCAACCATTTAATTATCGCCCAAAAGACACCTGTCATAATTAACAAACCAACAAAAGGCATAACAACTTTTTGAAATGGAAACAGGGCGTGTCCGCCATTGTTCTTTTTGATATGCAAATACCATAATTCCATCAAAATAAATGTAACGGCACCAACCAATACGCCTAGCAAGAACTGATCTATGCCCCACATACAATTATCCCACCACTTTACGATTGGATTATGGGATGGAACAAAATAAATACTGCCCAGTAATGCGATATATATTAACGCGTTTAAAATATACCAAATTGGATTCTTAACACCATGTTTTTTCATATAATTTGCAGTCCACCCAATTAAAGAAACTGTTAAACCACCGGCCCAAATACCTGTTAAAATATCTTTTACACCCAACATACGCATACCTTCAAGTCCGGCACCAATTGCGATTGTACACACAGGACATACTGCATGCGCTGTTCCAGCAACAAATAATGCAGATATTGCATAAAAAACATACTTTAATAAAATATTCATTTCCTTCCCTTTTTTATCATTTTATTTTACACAAAAACGGCACTTTAAGTCAACAGTATATTTATACCTTTTGCACACCACGCATATGCGCAGAACGCGAACGCGGGTTTTGTTCTAACTCTTTTTCTGATGGTGTAAAGGTCTTTAAAGATACATATTCTGCATTTTTAACAGTTGGTAAACGCGGATCACCATCCGTTTGCGTCCATTTATGAAAAGTATTTTTTACTATCCTGTCTTCTAAAGAATGGAATGTGACACAAATACAACGACCGTTTGAAGATAACATATTATGAACTGATTCTAGTGCTGATTTTATTTGTCCCATTTCATCGTTCACAGCAATACGCAACGCCTGAAAAACAGGGGCTATGTCTTTCTGATTTTTGATTAAATCGCGCAATTCAAAAGTTGTTGTCGGTTTGTGTTCTTTCAATATATGCGCCATTTTATGGGATGATTTTATGTCCCCATATTCATATAAAATATCAGCCAAGTCATTTTCAGATAATGATTCAATAAGGTTTTGTGCATTTTGTTTATTACGTGTATCCATGCGCATATCAAGAGGTGCATCAAAACGAAATGAAAAACCGCGTTCACCGTTATCTATTTGCATTGAAGATATACCCAAATCGAAAACGACATCATCAAAATCAGCAGGATTTAAATTTTTAATATCTGAAAAAGCAGAATTTATAAATTGAAATCTATCACCATATTCTTGTTTTATTTTGTTTGCGTCTTCAACAACATTTGTGTCGCGATCAAAAGCGATAACATTTGCGCCACATTCCAAGAATGCACGAGTATACCCACCAGCACCAAAAGTACAATCAACAACAGTGCGATTTTTTATATCACCTAATGTTTGTAATACTTCAGTTAAAAGGACGGGGATATGTTTCATTATTCTATATTAACTTTTATTCCAAGTGCTGTTAAATCTTTTGTCGTTGTGCTTCCTAATTCAAGTGTGTTTTTTAATATTAATGATGCACTTTTGTCTTTTGAATACAAATTCAAAACAACTTTTGTGTGTCCTGGGCGCAGGGCAGACAATGCTTTTTTTACATCATTTAATACAGATTTATCATGAATCTCTATCGTTAATGTTTTTGCAATCTTTGCAATCCATTGATTCAAAGGTATAATCGAATCTATGAATACAGAAATATGATCGTCACGAACAGATGTTTTTCCAGAAATAACAACTTCTGTTTCATTGTTTAATATTTGGGACAGTTCAACAGAAGAATCCCCAAAGGCCACACATTCAACATTACCAAAACTGTCAGATGCATTTATCGTCAGCATATCTTTGCCCGTTTTGGTTTTGCGACGCGAAAAAGAATTTACATTAACTGCAATTTGAACAGGTTTTCTGTCGCCAAGATTAACCAAGGTTTGACTTGTTGTCAATTTGGCCGATGTAATTAAATGTTTATACTGATCAAGAGGATGCGCAGAAATATAAAAACCAAGTGCAGACAATTCGTTTTCAAGTTTCTGTGCAAATGTCCATGGTTTAGTTTTTGGTAAATCTTTTAACAGCCTGTCTTCGCTGACATCGTCTTCAGTTGTGTTTGCAAACAAAGACAATGAATTTGCGGTTTCTCTTGATTTAGATGCATATGCCAATATTGCATCAGCGTTCATAAATATCAACGCACGATTCTTTTCTAATGAATCAAGCACACCGACCTTTGCAAAAGCTTCAAGTATACGCTTGTTCATAATGGGCGCGCAACGCTTTGCAAAATCAGTTAAATTTTTAAACTTTCCGTTTGCTTCGCGTTCTGCAACAATTGCATCCGTTGCAACAGTTCCGACACCTTTAATCGCTGCCAGAGCATAAATTATTTTGCCGTCTTTGACAGCAAATGTTGATTCACTTTCATTTATATCAGGGGCAACAATAGGAATATTAAAATTAGTTTTTGCATCGTCTACGAATATAGATAATTGATCCGTATCGTTCATATTACTTGACATAGATGCCGCTAAAAATTCAGCGGGAAAATGCGCTTTTAAATATGCGCATTGGTTTGCAACGATAGAATAGGCGATAGCATGTGATTTGTTAAATGCGTATTTTGCAAATTCTTTAAACTTTTCCCACAAATCTTTCGCAGTTGCTTCGTCTAAGGTTCCTTCCTTTTTGCATCCTTCAAGGAATTTGATTTCAAGTTCTGCCAATAATTCAATTTTCTTTTTACCCATTGCTTTACGCACAGTATCTGATTCGCCACGTGTAAATCCTGCCAATACCCTGGTTAATTGCATAACTTGTTCTTGATAAACAATGATACCATAACTTTCTTTTAACACTGATTCTGCACGTGGATGGACGTATTCAATTGGTTCTTCACCATGCATACGTGCAATAAATTGCGGAATAAATGCAATAGGCCCCGGACGATTTAATGCGTTCAATGCAGATATTTCCAAGAAACTTGTTGGATGCATTTTTTTCAATGTTTGTTGAACAAATGGGGCATCGAATTGGAATATACCTTCGGTTAAACCGGATTGCCACAACTTCATTGTTTTTTCGTCATCCGTTGGTATCTGATCAAGATCAATATTTATACCATGTGTTTTTTGAATCAGTTTTGTTGCGTATTTTAATACAACCAAAGTTTCGAGCCCCAAAAAGTCAAATTTTATTAAACCTGCATTTTCCAAATAATGCCCATCAAATTGACATGATGGTAATGGGTTCGCAGGATCACGATAAACAGGAGCAATTTGTGTAGTAGGTCTGTCGCCAATAACAACACCGCATGCATGTTGCCCAAGATTACGAATAGATCCTTCCAGTGCTTCTGCAACAGACACCACTTTCTTCATATCTGTATCATTATCAAGTATCTCTTGAATTTCATAAGATGAATCGACTGCTTCTTTTAATGTTTTTGCATCCTGAGGTATAAGTTTAGACAATCTGTCTGATTTAGAATACGGCATGCCGTAAACACGTCCAATATCACGAACTGCGCCACGCGCTTGCAAGCTGCCAAATGTAATAATACGACACACTGAATCGCGACCATATTTTTCACCAACATAATCAAGCACGCGTTCAATACCTGTCGGTTCAAAATCAACGTCGAAATCAGGCATAGAAATACGATCTGGGTTTAAAAATCTTTCAAACAACAAACCGTATTTTAATGGATCAACATGTGTGATACCTAATGCCCATGCAACAATAGAGCCAGCACCTGAACCACGACCGGGGCCAGTTAAAATATCATTTTTCCGACACCAGTTAATATAATCAGCAACAATCAAGAAATATCCTGGGAACCCCATACCAATAATGACACCCAACTCATATTCGGCTTGTTCGAAATAGGGCGCCGAATCTTTGATGTTATGTTCTTTGATACGCGCTTTTAAACCATTCATTGTAGCGTCGCGTAACATTTGACATTCTGCTTCAAGGTTATCACCAAAACGTGGCAATAATGGTTTTTCATGAACATTTACAAAAAACGCACAACGTTTAGCAATGTTAACAGTATTTTCAATCGCTTCTGGTAAATCAGAAAATAATTCTGCCATTTCTTCGCTTGATTTAAAATATTGCTCGCATGATTTACGCGGTCTGTCCGGATCTATAACCTTTGTTTGACCCAGAACACAACCAAGTGCATCAGTTGCTTCGTAATCATCAACTGTTGCAAAGCACACATCGTTTGTTGCGACAATAGGTATATTTAAATCACGTGCAATTTGTAAAAATACGGGTTCTGTTTTTATTTCTGCGTCTAAACCATGTCTTTGAATTTCTATATAAAAATTGTTTCCAAAAATATCAAGAAATTGTTGTGCCAGATTAAAAGCAGTATTGTTTTGATTGTTTAATATTGCCATACCAATTGCACCAGTATGCGCCCCCGACAAACAAATCAAATCATCTTTGTGTGCTTTTAATTCCGGTATCGTAATGTATGGTCCAAGATGATGATTGTCTTGGCGCATGTACATAATACGGCTTAATTCACAAAGGTTTAGATAGCCTTCGTGATGTTTAGCAAGCAAAACTATTTTTGACAATGACGATTGACGCAATATTTTCGGATCTGCGGTATGATGATTTAAAGATAATTCAACACCAATGATAGGTTGTAATTTATTTGATGGCATCACGTCTGAAAATTCAGCACATCCCGACATCATATTTGTATCTGTTAATGCACACGCAAACATATTATTATCTTTGCACAATTCTGGAATACCTTTTAATATCCCAAGTTTCTTACTGCTGGCAACAGAAAGAGTGCTGGCTCCGACAGATATTTTTGAATGAACACGAAGATGTACAAAATCTGGCATAACAAACCTTTATCTTTTACATCACTAGTGTAATTTACCATGACAATGTTTATATTTTAATCCAGATCCGCATGGACACAATGCATTACGGGATATGTTCATATTTGCCATATTGTTTTCCGAAGTGCTTTGGTTTAATGCGGAATCATGTTGTGCCTGTTGTTGTGCAGTTGCATCGACATCTTCGCGAGTTAATTCCATGCGGCAAATATAAGCAACGGACATTGTTTTGAAATTTTGAATCGTGTTTTTGAATAATTCCAACGCTTCATTTTTATATTCATATAATGGATTTTTTTGTGCATATCCACGCAAACCAATAGCACCCTGCAAATAATCCATTTGTTGTAAATGACGTTTCCATACTGCATCCAAAGCGCCCAACATCATTTGTCTTTGTGCCATTTGCATCAATTCTTTACCGTATTTTTCACATTGTTGATTATAACGATGCATGGCCAAATTGAACAATATATCATACGCATTACGTTCTGATATTTGTTCGTCGCTTTTCCATTTATCTATATCTGTGATATCCAAAGCGAATATACGCATCATATCATCATGAATACCAGCAATATTCCAATCCATCGGATGTGCCTTTTCTGGAATATTCTTTTCACATATAATTTCAACAACATCACCGATTAATTCTGTGGCAAAAGATGTTAAATCATCTGATTCCATCAAATCATTACGTTGTTTATAAATTACTGTTCTTTGTTCGTTCATAACATCATCGTATTTCAGTAATTCTTTACGCGCTTCGAAATAACGTGCTTCAACTCGTTTTTGAGCTTTTTCCAGTGCCTTTGTTATCCAAGGATGAGTAATTGCTTCACCTGGTTTTAGTCCCAAAGTTGTTAACATACCTTGTAATCTTGCGGCACCAAATATACGCATTAAATCGTCATCCAATGCCAAAAAGAACTTTGAATCCCCAGGATCGCCCTGACGTCCAGAACGCCCACGCAACTGGTTATCAATACGACGAGATTCGTGACGTTCTGTACCTATAACATAAAGACCACCAGCTTCTAATACGATTTGTTTGTTTTTTTCTATCGTTTTGATTATTTCTTTTTTCTTCTTGTTGAAATCTTTTGCTGTTTCATCCAATTCGGCAATCAAATCTTCGGCATTACCACCGAGTTTAATATCTGTTCCGCGTCCTGCCATATTTGTTGCAATAGTAACTGCGCCTGGGGCGCCAGCTTGGGACACAATTTTTGCTTCTGATTCGTGATGTTTTGCGTTCAACACCGCCGGCTTTATACCCAATTTCTTTTGAACGATTTGTGCCAGTTCTTCTGATTTTTCAATAGATACAGTTCCAACAAGCACAGGTTGTTTGCGTTCCATACATTCTGCAATTTGTTTAATAATTGCATCATACTTTTCTTCTTTGTTACGGTATATTTCATCATGGTGATCTATACGTGCCACAGGTTTATTTGTAGGTATTGATACAACGCGTAATTTATATATTTCTTCAAATTCAGCGGCTTCGGTCATGGCGGTTCCTGTCATACCAGCCAATACTGGATACATTCTGAACAAGTTCTGATAAGAAATACTTGATACTGTTTGATTTTCCGGTTGTACTTCAACATGTTCTTTTGCTTCAATCGCCTGGTGCAAACCTTTGCCGAAACGGCGTCCGGCCATTACACGACCTGTAAATTCATCAACAATTAAAACTTCGCCATTGCGCACAACATAATTTACATTTTTTTCGTACAAATGATGAGCAAGCAACGATTGTTGAACATGCATAACTATAACCGCATTTTCGGCCGCATATAAATTGTCCCCAATTAAAATATCTGCTTGTTTCAAAAGGGTAGTTGCATGATCTATACCAGATTCTGTTAATGTAACATGTCTGTCTTTTTCGTCGATTTTGTAATCGTCAGGTATTAACTGGGCAACGACAGAATCAACTTTGTTATATAATTCGCTTGTGTCTTCTGATGGTCCAGAAATAATCAAAGGTGTACGCGCTTCGTCGATTAAAATACTATCTACTTCGTCAACAATAGCGAAAAAGAATGGACGCAAAACCTGTTGTTCTTTCGTGAATTTCATATTGTCGCGCAGATAATCAAATCCGAGTTCAGAATTGGTTACATATGTAATATCACAATTATATGCGGCGCGTCTGTCTTCGTCTGACATATCGTGTTGAATAACACCAACAGTCATGCCTAAAAATCTATATACTTGTCCCATCCATCCGGCATCACGAGACGCCAAATAATCATTAACAGTAATCAAATGGGCGCCTTTACCATGTAATGCTTTTAAATAAAGGGCTAATGTTGCGACCAGTGTTTTACCTTCACCGGTTTTCATTTCTGAAATTTGACCGTTATTTAAAACCATACCACCTATAAGTTGAACATCAAAATGGCGCAGACCAATTGAACGTTTTGCTGCTTCACGAACAGCGGCAAAAACATCAGGCAACAAATCTTTTTCTTTTTCACCCTTTGATAATCTTTCGCGAAAAACATTCGTTAAATTATGAATTTCTTCATCAGACAAAGCTGCATATTTTGGTTCAAGTTTGTTGATGTTTAATGCTGTTTTTTCATACGATTTTACAATTCTGTCATTGGCAGAACCCAACAATAATTTTAACACATTCTTCATTTCTTTTCCTTACCGTTCTTTCAAGATATTTGCATGTCCGAAAAATCTCAAAATTATTACATATTTTATAGCAATTTTAGGTTCCCGGGTCAAGATACTTTATCTATATAATAAAGATTTTTTATAAAACAAGTTTTATACGAGATTTTTTCGCAAAACAGGGCAAAACACTAGTTTATAGAGGCATCGTGGGCATTATATATTATGCCATCATAGTCAATATGCATTTTTTGAGTCGATCCTTGGTGTATTGGTAATTCTTCATCGTCCGAAAGCATTATATAATATGGGACACCGCTTATTTCGATTGCCATAGAAGGACTTGTCTGTTTTTCAGAATACAGACATATTCTATCTTTGCCAACGCGCAGCCATTTACCAGATTCACAAGCAAAATCCCATTTTGCGTATAATGTTATATTGCCTGATATCACAGACGGATCCAAGCTAATAATTTTCTTACCACTAAATTCTTCGTTGTTAAACCATCCTGCAAATGTGTAGTGTTGTTTTGTTGGATCTTTTAATGTCGTTATTGGTGTTTCCACAGTATAAGAGGCAGGATTGTTTGCACCGCCAGGCATTACGCCGCCATTATAGATATAATCTATGCTGTATTGCGATGGAACACAAACATCAAACAATGTTTCGTATCCGGTATTGCAATCACAAACCTCAGATTGTCCACCAACACTGTGTGAATTTTCCCCACATGGTACACATGTATTGTTTTTGAAATATTCGTTTTCTGAACAGGTTATTATTTCCCAATTAGCAACCAAAGTCATATCTCCGATTTGACCCTGTGAAATTATACCGTAAGCCATGCCTTGGCGTGTCCATCCAGCAAATAAATAACCATCACGATTTGTAGGTGGCAAAAATCTTAATCCTGCGTCTTCAACAGTATATGTTGATGGATTAGTGTGTGTCGTGCCTTCTAGGCCTGTATATGTAATGTTGTATACATTTATTTCACAGGTATTATTTTCTTTTGTATATCCTGGTTTGCAATCGCATTCTGTTACATATCCGCCTTCGGAATACATGCCTGTTGGACAAGCAGTACATGTTTCTCCAATCATATACTGATTCTCTTCACATGGTTTTGCTTTATAGTGTGCATACAATGTTATATTGCCACCACGGCTTGTCAATATAGAAGTAATTTGCGAATCATTTTCATCTGTCCATTTATCAAATGCCTTGGTTGGATGAACCGGAACAGGCAAAGAAGTTATTTTTGACATTGTGACATTATAAGGTTGCGGATTTTCAAAATTATCATCTAATGTTCCATCATTTAATACATAGTTAATATAATATGTCACAGGTGTATATTTACACGAAGACAAACCATTGCGGTATTCAGAACCCGATGATTCATAGTGTTCTCTTGGTTCACAATTTTTGTAGCATCTGTTCACAGATTTTGTTCCTGAGACAGAATATGGATAGTCGGCCACACAATCTGATTCACCCTGAGATATAACAGTAGAATATTGATAATCGCCGCCAACACAGTATTTGTTTTCTTCACATGTTGCACAAGTTAAAGATCCAATCGGCAGATATTTTCCCGCATCACAATGTATTGTTTGTGGTATCAGTTTTGCATATACTGTCTTTGTACCAACAGAATTTTTTGATATGTTATATATTCTGTAAACCAAGTTTTTAGCATTGTACCAACCACCAAATGAATATCCTGGAATAGTTATATTTTCAGGCAATGTCGCACCAGAAGCTGACACATATTTATTTGGATACAAAACGCCTAAGTCTATTTCATTATTATTACTATCAAAGGCTTTGTATATGATGTCGTATTTATTTGATATAATTGCGACACAATTTATATCTCTATCAGGAACAACAATTCTATCTGTTAAAGCGTACGCGGTTCCATCACATGTCCAACCTGTTAAAGTATTATCTGATATTTGACATTCAGAATTATCTGCTAATGCAACATCTAAACCAATATGTTCAGTACGAGAAATTATATTACCATTATCACAATCATATGTTATTGTGGCCGTGCCCAAATCGTCCTGCCATTTCGCATATAATGTTATATCATTACCCGACAAATCACCAGGAACAGACATAATTCTGTCCCCAGAAAAATCAGATGCGGCGTACCAACCAGCAAAAACAGCATTTGTTTTTTCAGGATTATTTAATACTGTATCTGTTGAATTAATAGTATACGATACAGGGTTGGTTATTCCTTCTTGCAGCGTTCCACCATTTAACACATATTCTATTGCAAAGTTTTTCAATACGCATGTATCGAATATTTTTTCGTATCCATCATCACATTCACATGCTGTTATACTGCCCCCAATGCTGTGTGAATGATCAGAATATGTGCTACACGGAACACAAGAACCGTTTTTAATATAATAGTTTTTATTGCAAGATAATTTTTTCCATTTTGCATATAATGTTAAATCACCAGTCAAATTACCAGGTATATGCGTTACAGAGCCACCAGAGAAATTCGATGTTTTATACCACCCTTGGAAAGCAGAAGTTTCATGTGTTGGATTTTGCAATACAGTATCAGGGGTTTCAACCGTATAAACAACCGGATTAACGTCACTTTGAATATTCCCGCCATTTAATTCATAGTTTATAGTATATTCTTTTGCGACACAAATGTTTGATTGTTTTTCGTAATTATCATTACACGTGCATTCTGTTGCGTAACCGCCATTACTATAAGAATTTACACCACATGGAACACAAGAACCATCTTGCATAAATTCATTTGTCGCGCAAGATAATTTATTAACTTTGGCATATATGTTTATATCCCCAGTATGATTAGTTATGGATTTAAAAGGTCCAAATACTAAATTTTTATCTATATACCAATTTACAAATGTATAACCTGGTATAACAACCTCATCTTTCACAGGCAATGTTATTCCAGAAGACATTGTATATGTTGATGGTTCCAGCCCGGATAACGGCACAACATTTTTGTTTTCATCAACATAATTATAATATATGTTGTACACAATTTCTTCCATATGTGCTGTAAAGGTTAAATCACCGGTTGTTCCTTGTTCTACGGTTTGTGTCGAAGAACAACTATTATTATCATCACACCATTCAATAAAATTATACCCATTAAGTTCTGGATTGTTTAATGTAATTGTCGGTGTTGTTATATAATAATATTTTGGATTATTCGCACTGAATGTTGCACCTGATGGAACAATGTAATTTATGGTATATTTTATCGGCGACCACATCGCATACAATGTGATAACACCACCATTTTGTGCAACAAGACCGCGCACTGTCTGCTGATTAGAATATGTCCTGCCTGTACAAGCATTCAAAGAATTGTTCCAATTATCACACCAGCCGGCAAAATTGTATCCTGTGCGCGTATAAGCGTTAGAAGGTAATTCAATTGAATCAGAATAAAGCAGAGATATATCTTGCATGCTGCCTTCGGCATTTTCTGCTGTTTTATTGAATTTAATCGTATAAGAATTTGTATCTATTTGTGCGCTACATAATACATTTTTATCTGGTATAATGTATGTATCACCGCTTCTTAATAACACATCAACATCATCACACAACCAACCAGCAAATGTATGTCCTGGGTTTTCGCATATACTATAATCAGCCAATGTAATATTAGAAGCATAATCTAAATCAGGAACAACAACCGTTTTATTATCAGTGCCACAATCATAAGTTAAGTTATATGTTTGCCATACAGGCGTCATTGTAACAATACCATTTTCTGGTTTTAATTCCGCCATACTAATGTTTTCAAAATACTGATATAGTTTGTCATCTTTATCTTTCCAGCCAACAAAAGCATCTATGTCTTGATTGTTTTCGTCTTTTGGAACACACAAATTAACATATCCTGTTCGTGAATACGTATATGTTTGTTGTTGATTGCGACAAGAATTATTTCCGGTATAAACAATAGTTGCTTTATATATACACACACTATAATCTTCGTCATAATGAACTACATTATGTTCAGGATCCAACACATAATTAGTCGCTGTGTAACACGGTATAAAACAATCATTTTCAGATTCTGAACCTTCTAAAGATGTTGCATTATCATTAAATCCGTCAACAAAATAAAGTTGCGAACAATAATCGATACCTTGGTCTCTTGTTCTGCTATACGTCCAATTTCCACCTTGGCAATACGCACCAGCCGGACAAGTTTCACAAGACAAAGATTGTTTTGGTAAATAGGTTCCCGCTTCGCAATGTATGTGTGCAAGGTCCCATTGAGTATAAAGAATAACATCTTCTGTTTTTTGTTTGATAACATCGCCTGGATTATAAATCGTTGCATCATCAGGATCACCTGATTTCCACCCTGCAAAATCATACAACGAATACACATATAAATTCTGAGGCAACACACATCCAACATTGTATAAACAAGTCAAATCTTCCATTTCGTCGCTGTGTTGTACGCTTTCTGCGGCCGGCCCCAGACCCGGACCAGAATTAGGTCTGAATGAAACAACAAAACTTGATTCAGCCCATGTTGCAGAACAAGCGACATTATGTGGCACATCCCAATATTCTTTATCAATAGCTGGCAGAGAAACAGAATTATTGTTTTCATCTTTGTATTCACAATTCCACCCAACGAAATCATGTCCTGTATTTGCGCACAAATTAGTTTCTGTGTTGTCTATAAAATCGTATTTCGTATTGTATACAACACTATCAGTAGAAACAACGCCAATTCCATCGTTGCAGATATAATCGACATTAAACGTCATCGCTTCCCATTGTGCAAAAAACACTAGATTTCCGGTCGTTCCAGAAGATATTGTTTTTGGGTTTTCTGGATTGCCGCAATTGTCATATTCTTCGCACCATCCAACAAAGCTATAACCGTCTTTTGTTGGTTCGGCTAATGTAAATTCATCAGTAACATTATATTCAGTTTTTGGCACAATTTCACCAAAAGAACCGTCATTTAAATAATAGTCTATTTCATAAGTATCTGGTGTCCATTGTGCATATAAAACAATGTCTTCATGATACGCGCCAGCATTCCACCCGCCTATGAAAACATCATTATTTGGATCAGCCAAAGCCGCTTCTAAATCTGCGCCAGTTAACAAAGACCATCCAACAAACAGATAACCTGGCTTTGTAGGAGTTGCCAAAACAACATTATCTTTGATTGTGTAAGTTTGTGGGTTTGCGACATTGTTTGTGCCGCCGTTTAAATTATATGTTATATTATAGTCAATCAATCTTAAATCTGCCCACAATGTTATAGGTCCCAAAGGATTTGGCGTTTCTATTTGAAGATTTGAAGAACAATTTTGTTTCGTTTTTTCTGTGCACCAACCATAGAATGCATAACCTTCGAAATTTGCTGTATTTGTAAATGTCGTTGTATTAGCGGATATTGTTTTTGGCATATCCGCTACAGTATAAGAATCTGGTGTCAGACCATTAAAAACCGTTTCATAGCCAAGAATATCTGTTTTATAAACAATAGGGTATTCGTTTATATGTACCTGGGCAGTACAATCAACATTAGAATCTATGTTCCAATTTTGAAT
Source organism: uncultured Pseudomonadota bacterium (assembly GCA_947165335.1). Lineage (GTDB taxonomy): Bacteria > Pseudomonadota > Alphaproteobacteria > Rs-D84 > Rs-D84 > Enterousia. Next base: position 22,209 of record CAMVAB010000007.1, read on the forward strand.
ATAACCTTGTTCTTCAAAAAGGTCTGAAACATCTTCGTTGTTATCTGTTCTGACACAAAGCCAACCATCAGTAGTATATCCATAATAAGAACAAATATCATTAACACGTGGTATATTATCCAAACTGTCGCCGCATGTTATATGTTCGTTTCTGCTCTGATTTTCAGGATTGCCGCATTTATATCTGACAAAATAAGAATTCAAAGTCCATTTTGCAAACAAATCTTTGTTTCCTGTTGTTCCCACAGGTATTTCTGTTATTTTACTTGATGCGGCATAATTTTCTGTTGTGTACCACGCTTTAAATGTATGGCAAGCCAATGTTGGTGCAGCAAACACAATATTGTCTTCAATAGTATATGTTGAAGGGTTTGGATTTGTGTCAAAATCTTCATCCACAGAAGAATTATATGTAATTTTATAATTTATTTTATCACAAACAGAATTATAGTCCCCACCTTCGCCTTCTGTATGAAGATTTTCATAACCTTCTTTACAAGATATATTTCCGTACAAACATTCCCCGTTATTCACTGTTAAATTGCAATTCGTTGTATTCAAAGCATTTTGAGAGCATTCATGGCACCACAAAGCACGAAAAGAGGTTGAATCAGCGGAAGTCAAAACACCAGGCGTTTCAACAGCACAGACTTGTTGGCTGTTCGGACTAAAAACCACAGCTAATACAGGCGAATTTAAGACAAAAACCCCCAGCAACGCAAACAGCGTCGTTTTTACAATACGACGAAGATGGCGGAATACCGCTCTTTTGAACAAAATTCCTTCCTTTGTTCTCTTTTATTTTAGAAAAAATCACCGCATTGTGTAAAGCAAAAAACATATAAAAATATTTTTATTTTTGTGTTTTTTATGATATGATAAAAACAGCGTAAAACATAGCCATAGAGGTCAATTATGAAAGATGATTTTCAAACATTAAAAACCAGCGAAATTTCAAGTGATATTTTTGTAATCGCTCCGTCTCAAATTGACGCTATATCAAAACAGTTTGGTGATGCTGTTGCCGAAGCCATGAATGTAAAACCATTATCTCAAAAAATACGTCAAATTGCGGCTGATATTTTAGTTAAAACACTAACAGATGCCAAAAACATGGGCAATCAATAAAAACACCGCCGAAGCGGTGTTTTTATTTATTCTACCAATTCCCATCCAACAAATCTGTAGCCTTGTTTTATAGGTGCGTCTGGTAAATTAAATGTTGTGTTGTATGTGCACGAAGTCGGCGTCGTCTCTATTGACGAATTATCCACAGTATCTACATATGACAAAGCAACAGTTTTTGCCGTACAAATGTTTGTATATAATCCCTGACCATTTTCAGAAGTAATTTCATAACCAGTTACACAACCTGTAATCGCACACAAATTAGACACAGTGTTATTTGACCATGTGGCCGTTTCCCAAGTTTGAGCATGTGCAGAATTTACACATACCGCATTACAACTTGTTTGACCAACGGCACTTGTTGTTGAACCGTTTTGACATGGTTCACATGCTGTTGCGCCGGTTGTGTTTGTATAAGAACCTTTTGCACAAGCAGTATTTCCTTGATCTTGGCCACTCAAAGAATATGTTTGTTGTGACGATGGGCAATATTCGCCGGCATTACATGGCGAACAAACAGTTGTACCACCTGGTAAATATTCACCCGGGGCACAAGTAGCAGCCATTTGTGTCCAAGTTCCTGTTATTGTCACAGAACCCTGATAGGCGTTTAAAGTGGTGTAATTACATTGAACCGTTGCACCAGGGGCATACACTTGTCCGTTAAGCGACCAGCCACCAAACGACCAATTCGTTTCGCTTGGTGCTGACGGCATAACAAAAGTAGCCCCATATGTACACGAAGCAGGTTGTGATGGCGCAGAACCACCATGTCCGCCATTGTTCCAATTCAAAGTAATTGTGTTCCCAGAACACGAAGCCTGCGATGTGTTCCCATTTTGAATATTGCCATAACCATCTAAACAGCTGGTAGTATATTCACATACATTGTTAACAACACTAACCGAACATTCTGCGTTCGTCGTATTGCAAGGAGTACAAGTTTCCCAATGCGCAGTCAAAGTTATTGTTGCGCCATCAACATCTGTAATGTTTGCTAAACTTCCATTCGCAACGACTGTGTTTGTTGTTGGTGTACAACTGGATCCGTTTTTAGAACACGAAACATTCCAATTTACAAAATAATAATCATCACTGTTTGCATTAGTCAAACTTGGTCTTGCAAACGCAGCACAGGGTTGATCATAATAACACGTTTGATCGCTGGGGGTACTAACAACAGGTAAACTGCTCGATGCTTGAACGGTCCACGAAACAGGGGACCATTGAGCAGCAAATTGTGCGGACGTGTCTGAATTTAATTCACTTGTATCACAATTCAATTCTTCGTTTGCTTCATACGCATAGCCCGGAACAAATCCGAACAACAGCAGCGTTAAAACAGCCGTGATTTTTATTAAAAGTTTAGGCATTATATTCATTTTGTTCACCTTTGTTATTGTACTAATTCCCATCCACTAAATTTGTATCCTTGTTTCGTCGGGGCGACCGGCAAATTAAATGTTGAATCATATGTACACATCTGTGGTTGAGCATTTATTATAGAATTGTCAAAAGAATCTATATATTCAATACTAACCTGTTTACTGGTCCAATGTGTATAAAATGTTATATTACCAAAATCTGTTGTTGATATTGTCCACG
>CAMVAB010000008.1 GCA_947165335.1 uncultured Pseudomonadota bacterium
TTCAGTAATTTAAATGTGTCTGACAAAGAATTCGGTGTTCAATTAACATTTGATGGTCGCCCATTTTTTATACGCGTTCCGTTTTCTGCATTGGTTGAATTCAAAGATCCATCAACTGAATTTATGTTATCTTTTCATCCAAAACAAACAGAGTCCGCAAATAACGAAACAAATATCGAATTACCTTTGGAAGAAAAACCGGGAACCGTTCCTGATGACAAACGCGTTGTTTCATTGGACGAATTCAGGAAAACAAGAAAACAATAATATGTCTAAATTATTTATAAATTTATTTTGTGCTTTGATGCCGACCCGTGAATTACGTCATCGCATGCGTATGCGGATGACATTTAATATAAAACCCTACATAGATTTTGCAAAAAAGGATGCAAATTTACCAAACGCTCGTGTTAATATATACCAGGGTCATGGTGGAATGAAAAAAATCATTATTGTTTTGGACAAAAAAGTTGCTTATAAATTCCCTATATCGCCTGCGCGTTATAATTCACCAAAAACAGAAAAAACTTTCACAGATGCTTTTCGCGATATTTCACCGATAAAATTACCAAAAATGAATATTGTGAATATGTCTGTTAATGGAACAGTCATAGATGTTTTAAAATATGAATTTATTTCTGGAACACCAATTGGTAAATTATCAAAGAACGCTTTGAAAAAGCATGGTGATTCAATTGCAAAACAACTTGCTAAATTTTTATTTACACTTAGCGAAAGCAACCCGAAATCTATTCAACGTCTAAAACCTAAAAAAACAGCAAAAAGTGGTTTCATGTATGGATGGGCACACAATGATATTGGTGGCAATTTTCTCGTTGATGAAAACACCGGAAAAATCACTGCAATAATAGATTGGGAAAGTGCTGCTTTCTGTGATTGGTCAAATGATATTATTGCTGCACACAAATTTTTAAGCAAACGTGGTGGTGGCGATATAATAGTGAAAACAATTATAGAATATTCAAAATTATATATAAAAAAAGACCGGTAAATACCGGCCTTTTTATTTTTCAGATTCTTCTGTTGTTTGTTCTTCTAATTTTTCAGATTCTAAAAAATGTTCCAACCAATGATTATCTGTTTTTAATTGGCGAACATCTGTATTTTCCAGTAATTTTTTCTGTAATGGAATTGTTGTTTTGATTCCTTCAATTACAAATTCATCCAAAGCGCGCTCTGCACGCATTATACATGCAGGTCTTGATTGTGCATGAACAACCAATTTTGCAATCATAGAATCATATGTTGATGGAATAGTATATCCGGTGTATACAGCACTGTCCACACGTACCCCTAAACCACCAGACGGCGCATATAATGATATTGTGCCAGGGTTTGGAACAAAAGTTTCAGGATCTTCTGCATTTATACGAAATTCAATTGCATGACCATGCGGAACTAAACTTGCCTGGGTATATCCTAATTTTTCCCCAGCAGCGATTCTTATTTGTTCACGAACTAAATCGATACCATATACCATTTCTGTCACAGGATGTTCAACTTGTAATCTGGTATTCATTTCAAGAAAATAAAATTTACCATCTTCGAACATAAATTCAAATGTTCCCGCATTTGTATATTTCATTTTCTTGGCCGCAGTCTTGCAAATTTCAATCATATCATCGCGTTGTTTTTGTGTAAGAATTGCCGCAGGACATTCTTCCATAACTTTCTGGTTTTTGCGCTGCAGCGAACAATCGCGTTCACCAAAAATAACTACATTACCATGCTTGTCGCCCAACACTTGAAATTCAATATGACGTGGATGCAATAACAATTTTTCCATATAAAGTGTATCATCACCAAAAGCGGTTTTTGATTCTGCTTTGACAAGTGGAAAAACATCCCTTAATTCATTTGCGTTGTTTACAGCACGCATACCACGACCACCACCACCAGCCGCAGCTTTAATCATGACAGGGTATCCGATTTTGTCAGCCCAAACGAGCGCATCTTCAATCGTTTTTATTGCGCCATCACTACCTGGGACAACAGGCAAACCACATTTAACAGCAGTTTGTTTCGCATTAACTTTGTCGCCCATTTTGCGAATCATATCGGCATTTGGCCCAACCCATATAAGTCCATGTTGTTCGACTTTTTCAACAAAATCTGCACGTTCTGACAAAAAACCATATCCTGGATGAATTGCGTCTGCATTTGTTAACAACGCGGCAGTTAAAATCGCAGATTCATTTAAATAAGATTCAGAACTCTGGGCCGGCCCAATACACACAGATTCATCGGCTAATTTTACATGCATCGCATCTTTATCAGCAGTGGAATAAACAGCAACCGTACGAATTCCCATGTCGCGACACGCACGTATAACACGCAATGCAATTTCACCACGATTAGCGATTAAAACTTTTTTTATTTGAGGCATTTTAAACCTATTCTATTACTATAATTGGTGTATCAAATTCAACAGCCATTCCATCAGAAACCAAAATTTCTTTGACTACACCATCAACATCAGATTTAATTGGATTAAATGTTTTCATTGCTTCAACCAATGCAAGTGTATCACCTGCCTTTACAGCGCTACCAATCTTAACAAAAGGTTTGGCACCAGGTTCTGGGGCAAGATACGCAACACCAACCATTGGCGATTTTAAAACATGACCAGATATTTTTATATCAGATTTTTGTGGTGCAACAACACCAGCAGGTGCAGCTGCCACAGTCTGTTGTTTAGACAAACGAATATGTTTACGATATACAAGTCCAGACAACCATGTACGTTCTATGTCTAATTCAGTAATTCCCATTTCGTCCATCAACTTAGACATATTTTCAACCGTTGCTCTAAAAGATGACATAATTATAAATCCTTTTATAAATACATATTATGATAATTCTAGCACATTGTATTTTTATGTCAAGGAACAGGATTGTATCCACATCCACCACATGGGCGACAACGCGATATTCTTTTTATTCCCATCCATGTGCCACGAATCAAACCATACTTTTCAATCGCGATACGCGTATATTCACTGCAAGTCGGTATAAAACGGCAAGCACATTTACCACCAATGAATGGAGATATACATATTTGATACAAACGCACCATTTTTATTCCGGCACGCGACAGTAAATCTGGCTGATTATTTATCATATTGTTTTGTTATTTTCTTAAAAGCATTTTTAACCGCAGCGCGTCCAAAATCACGATCGGCATCTAAAATTGCCAACCCGGCAATAAAGATATAATCAAGATTTGGATTCATTAAATCTTCACTGTACGCAATCCAATCACGCAATAAACGTTTAGCACGATTACGTTGCACAGCCAATTTGAAATTACGTTTAGAAACAATTATACCATACCTGGCATCACCTGATATTTTTGCAGGCTTTGTTTTAAGCAAAAACAAACCACTTCGCGCAGATATACAATCGCGCGGTACGATAAAATCTTTATGACTGCGTATAGTTTTGCGTTTCATGTCATGAATTATATCAAAATATATAGATTTTCAAATAAAAAACAAAATTTATATGTCGCACTTGATTTTTCGCGCTCCTGTTTTATAATGCGAACATTAAAAAGCCAAGGGGATATATATGTATAATTGGTTATTAAAATTTTTCTCTGCAGATATGGCAATAGATTTGGGGACCGCAAACACTTTGATTTATGTCAAGGGACGCGGGGTTGTATTAAACGAACCATCTGTTGTTGCTGTTGCTGAAAACAGATTGTTGGGCCGCAAAGAAATATTAGCGGTTGGCGCAGAAGCGAAACAAATGTTTGGCCGTACACCTGGAACAATTTCTGCTGTACGTCCATTGCGTGATGGTGTTATTGCTGACTTTGAAGTCGCAGAAGAAATGATTAAATATTTCATCCGCAAAGTTCATCAAAAAAACCCATTGGCTGCACCTCTTATTATCATATGTGTACCTTCGTGCGCAACCCAAGTGGAACGTCGTGCTATTCAAGAAGCCGCTGATGCTGCTGGTGCACGCAAAGTTTATATCGTCGAAGAATCAACCGCTGCCGCTATTGGTGCAGGATTGCCTGTTGATAAACCACTTGGTTCTATGGTTCTTGATATTGGTGGTGGCACAACCGAAGTCGCCGTTATGTCTTTGGGCGGAATTGTTTATTCAAATGCAGTCCGTACCGCTGGGGATCAAATGGACGAAGACATTATTGATTATATCCGCAAAAACAAAAATTTGTTAATTGGTGAAAATACAGCCGAAGAAATCAAGAAAAAAATCGGTACTGCGATTATGCCAAAAGATAAAACAAATGAATTAACCATGAAGATCAAAGGTCGTGATTTGATGAGTGGTACTCCGCGTGAAACAATTATTACGGAATCTCAAATCGCTACTGCTTTATCACAAACAGTTGCAAAAATTATCAGCACTGTTCACCTTGCTCTTGAATCTACACCACCTGAATTATCTGCTGATATTGCAGATCTTGGTATTGCTATGACTGGTGGTGGTTCATTACTTCGTGGTCTTGATGCCGCTATTCGTGCTTCGACAGGATTGCCTGCTTTCTTGGTTGATAATCCAATGGCATGTGTTGCTGTGGGCAGCGGTAAAATGTTATCTAATATTGATAAAAGCAAACACATATTACAAACAATGTATTAAAAAGACCGGCACATGCCGGTTTTTTATTGCAATCCTAATTTTTACTGATATAATCTCTGTTGCTTTGGGTGGTTAGCTCAGTTGGAGAGCCGCGTCACGTTGACATCGTAAAGGTCGTTGGTTTCTGGCACGAGAACGCTCAAATAAATTCGGGTGGTTAGCTCAGTTGGCTAGAGCGTCACGTTGACATCGTGGAGGTCGTTGGTTCGAGCCCAATACCACCCACCAAAATAAAAAAAGGGATTTTCCCTGTTTTTTTGAAAAATGTTATCAAATTTTTTCTGTTTATATTTGATTTACGGATTTTATATATTACAATGGCTTTCAGCAAGCACAAGAGGCATGGAATATGGCGAAAAAATATCTTATTACATCTGCTTTACCATATGTAAACAATAATTTACATATTGGACATTTGATTGGTTGTTTATTACCAAGCGATGTTTATGCAAGGTTTTGTCGTGCGCAGGGACGCGATGTTTTATTTGTTTGCGGTTCTGACGAACATGGAACGACATCTGAAATTGGTGCACGCCGCGAAAATATGCCTATTGAAGAATATGTTGATAAATATCGCAATAAACATATTCAATCGGTAAAAGATTTTAATTTATCTTTTGATTTGTTTGGTCGCACACATACACAATTACACGAAAAATTGATTCATGATTTATTTAATCGTCTTGACGAACAAGGTTTAATAGAAGAAAAAACTTCGCTCCAACCTTATTCTGTTAATGAAAAAAGATTCTTGGCAGATCGTTATGTAATTGGCACTTGCCCAAAATGCGGCTATGACAAGGCATATGGAAACGAATGTGAAAAATGCGGCACCTCTCTTGATCCATCAGATCTTATAAATCCGCACAGTGCAGAAGACATAAATTCACCAGTCGAAATGCGAAGAACAAAACATTTGTATTTCAAGTTGAGTGCCATGACTAATAAATTGAAAACTTGGATATCCTCTCGTCAAGGTTGGCCAAAAACAGCTATTGCTATCGCAAACAAATGGTTAGCCGAAGGTTTACAAGACAGTCCTATTACTCGTGATTTAAAATGGGGCATACCTGTAAACAAACCTGGATTTGAAGACAAAGTTTTTTATGTTTGGTTTGATGCACCATGGGGTTATGTGTCTATTTCTCAAGCTGCCAATAAAGATTGGGAATCCTGGTGGAAAAACCCAGACTGTCATTACACCCAATTTATGGGGAAAGACAATGTGTCTTTCCATGCTGTATTTTTTCCATCACAAGAATTAGCAATGAACGATAATTGGAAAACAGTTGATGTATTAAAAGCTGTTAATTTCATGAATTTTAACGGTGCAAAAATATCTAAATCAACAGGAAACGGTATATTCTTATGCGACGCTATTGCAGACGCCCCTGTTGATGCATGGCGTTATTCATTGATAGCATCTGCACCAGAAACAGATGATACAGATTTTACAATTTCTCGTTTTGCAGATATTGTTAATAAAGATTTGAACGGTATGTTGGGTAATTTCGTATCACGTGTGTGCAAATTATCTGCTAAAAACTTTGGTACAAATGTTCCAAAATCTGGCACATTGGATAGTGAATTAAAATCAAAAATCGATGAAAAATTAGTCGAACTTACAAACGCTTTAGATAATTGTGAATTACGCGCGTCTATAGTTGCATTACGCTCTCTTTGGGCGATTGGCAATGAATACATGACCGAAAAAGAGCCATGGGCTTTGGTTAAAAATGGCGATATGGACGCAGCGCAAAATATTTTGAACACATGTTTTCAATTGATTGATTTTTATGCGCGTGTATCTGCACCTTTTATTCCAAATACCGCCGAAAAAATGCAAAATATTTTTGAAAATAAAAATGATTTATCATGGCCAACTGAATTTGAGGCACGCGTCAAAGACGGAACAGAATTTACAATTCCAGAAAATCTTTTTGAAAGAATTGATGATGACAAGGTTAAATATTTAACTGAAAAATATTCTTCGAAAAAACAACCACAATTAAAGATTGTTAAAATCACAGAAATCAAAAAGCACCCACAACGTGAAAATCTGCATGTTTTGACAATCAATGATGGCGAACAAGATTATACCGTTGTTTGTGGTGCACCAAATGTAAAAGTTGATATGATGGCTGTATTTGCACCAATTGGCGCAATATTACCAAAAACAAACAAACCTATCAAAGCCCGCAATGTTGTTGGTGTTGAATCGGCCGGTATGTTATGCAGCGGCGACGAATTAAATATATCAGACAACGATTCCGAATTGTACGAAATAACAGATACATCTAAAATTGGACAAAACTTTTAATGGAAAAAGAACGCACCAGATCTTATCGCACCGAACCGACAATACATAATGTAAATGTTTTTCATATGCAGACTTCATACAGATTTTTTCATCTATCATGTGAAAACTGTAAATTACACATAAGATGCCATGATATAAAACACAAACGTGAAATATGTTCAGCGGCAAAAAAGGCTGAAAATATTTTAATACATTTCACACGTGCAAAAATTTCGAGTTTCGCATCAGATGATTTTTATGTATTGTTCAACAAAAAAAACGAACAAGAATTAAATAAAATTCTTAAATTCTTACAAATGAAATATATGAAAAAAAACTATGTCAGAGACTAAACTAATTTTAATGTCTTGTTGTGCACCATGTTCATGTGGGGCTATCAAACAGCTTGTATACGGTGAAATTCCTGACATAGACGATTTTATCGTTATGTTTTTCAACCCAAATATTTTTCCCGAAACTGAATATCAAAAAAGATTAAACGAACAAATTAAATATTGTGAAAAATTGGGTGTAAAATACGTTGTTGGTGATTACAATCATGACGATTGGCTAAACGCAGTATGTGGTTTAGAATCTGAACCTGAACGCGGAAAAAGATGTGGTAAATGTTTTGCTTATCGTTTTTGTTATGCGCGTGAATATGCGAAAAAACATGGATTTAATGCGATTGCATCGGTGTTTGGGGTATCGCGATTCAAAGATCAAAATCAGGTTGATTGCGCAGCAAACGAATCTTGTGGTGATATAAAATATTTACCAATTAAATGGAACGAAGATTTACGCCAACAAATCAATCGTGAAACTGATTTTTATCGTCAAAAATATTGCGGATGTGAATTTAGTAAAAGAGATTAAACATGGCTGAATTTTGGGATGTTTATGATATAAACGGTAAAAAATTAAATAAAGTTGTCCAACGAGATAAAGATTGGTTAAGCAAAGAAGAATACCATATGGGGTCCGCAGTTTTTATCAAAGATGAATTTGACGATTTTTTAATCCAACAAAGATCTTTTAATAAAAGTTTGTTTCCTGGAAAATGGTCTATTACTGGCGGCTCTGCACTTGCTGGGGAAAACGCCAAACAGTGTGCGATACGTGAAGTCAAAGAAGAATTAGGTATCGCATTAAAACAACAAGATTTAAAGAAAATATATCATTTTATTGAACGTCAATGCCATTTTAATATATTTGTAGCCTCTGTTCCAAAAACAACCAAAATAAAACGTCAAATTGAAGAAGTCGAACAAATTGCATGGGTATCTCGTCAAAAGATGCTAGAAATTTATCACAGTGGCGATTTCATGTTGCCATTTATAGACGAAATGTTAAACCGTATCAAATAACATTTTTACTGTTTTTTATAGACACGATAATAATTTGATTTTTGCTTTTAATTTTCTATAATTTTATTGAAAATTAACAAAAGGTGAAAATATGTCATCTATATACGTTTTTCCAGGTCAGGGCGCGCAAGCCATTGGAATGGGACTCGATTTATATCAAAACAACGCCGAAGCGCGCGCTGTATTTGATGAAATGGACACTGCACTGGGTGAAAAATTATCAGATATAATTTTCAATGGTCCAATTGAAACATTGACATTAACAGCAAATGTTCAACCTGCAATTTTGGCAACTTCGATTGCTATGTTCCGCGCAGGAAATTACCCAATGCCGGACTATGTTGCTGGACATTCGCTTGGTGAATATACTGCTTTATGCGTCGCAGGGGCTTTATCTTTGGCCGACACTATTAAATTAGTGCGTCTTCGCGGTGAATCTATGCAAAACGCTGTCCCTATGGGTCATGGTGCAATGGCTGTGATACTTGGTCTTGAATTTGATGCGTTAAAATCAGTTTGTGAAAAGGCAGAAGATGAAACTGGTTCTGTGTGCGATATCGCAAATGATAATTGTCCGGGACAAATTGTTATATCCGGTGCAAACAACGCTATTGAACGCGCTATGGAACTCGCCAAAGAAGCAGGTGCACGTCGCGCTATGAAATTGGCTTTGTCTGTTCCACCACATTCAAGGTTGATGGAACCAGTGGTTGCGGTTATGAAAAAAGCATTGGATGAAATTGAAATCAAAGAGCCGATCGTTCCAATTATTTCGAATAAAACATGTAAACCTATGACTGATATCAATGAAATCAAAGATGCTTTGCTTTATCAAATCACACATGGCGTTCGTTGGCGCGAATCTGTATTAAATATGGTTGATCTGGGAATTGACGATTTAACCGAAATCGGCCCAGGCGAAGCACTGATTGGCATGGTAAAACGCACAACAGATAAAATAAACGCACATAAATAAGGAACTAAAAATGTTTGAATTAAAAGATAAAGTTGTTTTGATAACTGGTGCCACTGGTGGTATTGGTGGTGCAATCGCAACACAAATGAAACACGCTGGTGCAACAGTTGTTGTAACCGGACGTAATTTGGAAAAACTTTCAGCATTTGACGATTCTTTTATCAAAATTCAATCTGATTTATCTGTTCCAGGGGCTGCTGAAAAATTGATAAAAGACACAATTGAAAAAACAGGGCGTATCGATGTTTTAATAAATAACGCTGGTATTACTGCTGACACACTAATGATGCGCATGAGTGATGAACAATTCGACAATGTATTGAATACAAATCTTCGTGCAACATTTCAATTATGTCGCGCATGCTTAATGCCTATGATGAAACAACGTTTTGGTCGTATTATAAATATGGCGTCCATAGTTGGCGTTGTTGGCGGCGCAGGCCAAGCAAACTATGCGGCATCCAAAGGCGCGATTATATCAATGACAAAATCTATTGCAGCCGAAGTTGCATCACGCGGTATTACAGCAAATGCAATTGCGCCTGGATTTATCAAAACACCAATGACAGATGTTTTACCAGAAGAATTGAAAAAGAAATATCTTGAACAAATTCCAGCAGGACGTTTTGGTGAACCAATTGATATTGCGAACGCTTGTGTATTTTTGGCAAGCGACGAAGCATCCTATATCAACGGACAAACAATTCATATAAATGGTGGAATGGGACGTTTTTAATAAAATGAAAAATTATGATGTGATTGTTATCGGTGGTGGACACGCGGGCACAGAGGCGGCCGCTGCTGCTGCACGTCGTGGCGCAAAAACACTTCTTTTGACTATGCGCGAAAGTGATATTGGCGCAATGTCTTGTAATCCATCTATCGGCGGTCCTGGCAAATCACAAATGGTTGCAGAAATAGCGACATTTGGTGGCGTTATGCCTTTTGCGGCTGACAGTGCCGGCATCCATTGGCGCACATTAAACGCATCACATGGCGCTGCGACTCAGGCATTGCGCGCACAAATAGATCGTAATTTTTATCATGATGCTGTTATGCGTATTTTGAAAAACACAAAAAATCTTGATGTTATTTTTGAATCTGTTTTGGATCTTGATTTAGAAAACAAACAAATAAACAACAAATATTCTGCCAAATCTATCGTGTTAACAACAGGGACTTTTTTGGGCGGACTTGTCACACGCGGAAGTGAAAAAATTGCATCCGGTCGTTTAATGGACAATGGCGAATACCAGGAAAACGATTCCCATATTTCATCTGTATTGAAAAAAGCAGGTTTTGAATTATTACGTCTTAAAACTGGGACACCTGCACGTATATATCGCGATTCCATAGATTTTAGTGTATGCGAAGAACAACCTGGTGATGTTCCACATGATTGGTTTGGTGTCGGGGATGATAAAAACACAATAAATGATAAATGTTTTATTACACACACAAACGAAAATACACATGAAATAATTCGCAAAAATATCAAAGACGCACCAATGTATAATGGCGACATTCGTGGACTGGGGCCGCGTTATTGCCCATCACTCGAAGACAAGGTTATGCGTTTTCCAGAACATAAAACACACCATGTATTTTTGGAACCAGAAGGTTTTAACAGCGATTTAATTTATCCAAACGGAATATCAACATCTTTTGGTGCTGACATCCAAGATAAATGGATTCGTACAATTCCAGGCCTCGAAAATGCCCGTATAGCGCGTTATGGTTATGCTATCGAATATGATGCAATCGATGCACGTGTACTTAAAAACACACTTGAATCAAAAGATATTGATGGCTTGTTTTTTGCTGGTCAAATTAATGGAACATCTGGATATGAAGAGGCCGCAGCCCAAGGTTTAATCGCGGGTGCAAACGCCGCAGCACACGCATTAGATATTAAACCTTTGATAATCGACAGAACCAATTCTATGATTGGTGTGTTGATTGACGATATAACAACGCTTGGTGTCGATGAACCATATCGTATGTTTACTTCACGTGCTGAATACCGATTAAATTTGCGTGCAGATAACGCGATTTTAAGATTGGGTAAAACATCTGAAAAACTCGGTTTAATATCGCATGAATTATATAAACAAATAAAAAACATTCGTGAAAACACAGCGAAAGAAAATGATAAGTTTTATGCCGGATATATCGAAAGAAACGAACGCGAAATCGCAAACTATAAAAAAGATAGTGAATTAAAAATACCAGCAAATTTTGATTATAAATCATTATCAGGTTTAACAAATGAATTAGTTGAAAAATTGACTAAAACGCGCCCACAAAATATCGCTGCATTATCAAGAATTCCCGGAATAACACCTGCTGGAATTATGGTAGTAATGCGCAAAATTAAAAGTGGAAAAAAACCAAAAGAGCAAAAATAATGAAAGAAGGCACAAAAAAGAACATTTATTATGAACTGCGCACAAATGATGTACGCATTAAAAGAACCAAGGATGGTACCGACTATATTTTTGGTCGTTACAGCGTACATTCTTATTGGGGACATTTATATATTTGTAAACTTAATCCTGACAATAACGTTTATGTTTATCTGTCTGTGTCAGAACGCGGTACAGAATGGCATGATGGCCAACCTAAAAATACTGCTTATGAAATATTTATCGCCGCACAAAACAAAGCGAACGGCAAGAAATATATCGACCCATATAAAAACATTCCTGTTGATGAAGTAATTAACGATTCTGTTAACAGATTTGATAAAATGTTTAACGAATCCGCTGCTGATATTTTTCCATACGATATGCCAGAACAACAATACAAAAAAACTATCGCAAAAATGAGAAATATTTTTGCACAAAACATAAGGCAATTTAAAACCCGAACAAAATAAAAAACCTTGTGTTTTGAGGTTTTGTTGGTTAATATAATCACACTTGCCGGTTTAGCTCAGTTGGTAGAGCATCTCATTCGTAATGAGGGGGTCGTAGGTTCAAGTCCTATAACCGGCACCACAAATAAAAACCACCGGCAAATGCCGGTGTTTTTATATTCTTTTATCTTTCGCATTACACCAATTTGCAACTGGGCAATGTTCACAATTGGGTCTTAACGCTTTACATGTATAACGACCATGTAAAACCATTACATGATTAACAATTGGGTGATATTTTTGTGGTATTATTTTTAAAAGTTTTTCTTCGGCTTTTTCTGGCGTATTTTCCGCCATACCAACCCAACCATAACGATGTGCATTACGGAAAACGTGTGTATCAACACCAATATTTGGCGCACCCCATAAAACATTCATAATTACATTTGCCGTCTTTTGACCAACACCCGCCAATTTCATTAACTCATTACGATTATGGTATTTTTGTGGAAATTTATAGTTTTTATTATCGCTGTTTTTATCTTTTAATTGTTGCGATAATTTTATAATGTTTTCGGCCTTGTTATTAAAAAAAGAAATAACGCGTATATGCTTTTTTAATCCATCCAACCCAAGTTTTAACATCTTGTCCGGGGTTGGGGCAACCTTGAAAAGTTCAGGTGTCACTTCATTGACTTTTTTATCGGTTGCCTGGGCGGACAAAATAACCGCCACAGCAAAAGTAAATTCATTTGTAGAATATAATTCTGACCGGATATTCATATTCAATGTCGGACAAACATTTTCAAAATAAATATCCGGTGTAAGAGTTATTTTACTTTTTGACATAATTCAGCACATTGGTTATCACAAATTTCACCAGCAATAGAATTAGAAGATTTGAATGTAAAATCATCTAATAATTTACCTTTGCATAAACATTTAAAAATATATTCTTCATACTTTGCAACGACCATATTGTCCTGCATTTCTGTTGTGATATTTTTAGCATTTCTTACACAAAATCCAGGACCTTTAACTGTTTTTGGAGATTCATCCAAAACCCTTACAGTTTCTGTGGTCGTCGTTGTAATATTGTCTATTACATATTTATCTTGTTTTTTCAAACCAAGAAACCATAATAATGCGACACAAAATATTATAAAAAATATTATTATTGCTTTTTTCATTTTTTATTCCATCTTTTATGCCTTTTCAATATTGATTGCGAAATTGTAATTTTCGATTTGTGTGCTGAATTGGTCTGCACTACCAACAACCATTTCAACAATCAACGCATCGTGCATAACACGTTTTTTATGTGTTTCAATTGCATTCGATAAAGCAACATCAGCAGAATATGTTAATTTAATTCTGTCCGAAACATCCAAATTTGCCGCTTTACGCGAATCTTGGATAAAGCGCAAGGCATCATTTACCAAACCCTCACTAACAAGCTCGCCATTTATTTCAGTATTTAAAACAACAACGGCTGTACTGTCTGGTAATGCGCTGCCTGTTACACCATCTTTGACTGTTAAACGGTTTTCAAATTCGTCGCTTTCAAGTGTATATTCGCCAACAACCAATTTATCACTGTCTAATTTGTAATCACCACGTTTGACAGCCGGGATAATATCTTTCAAGGCACCACCAAGACGCGCACCTATTTTTGGCGTGATTAAATAGATAAAACTATCCGCAACTGATTTGATATCATCAATAAATTTGACTTCTTTAACATTTAATTCATCCGCGATAATATCACTGTATTCACGCATATCAACGCCAGCAATAGTAGCGTCCGACAGCGGCAAACGATTGCGTAATTTATATTGTTCACGTAATTGTTTTCCAACTGATACTATCATTTGAACACGACGCATATCGTTCAATATTTTTGCATCTGTTTCTGTTGTCTTTGGCCAATCTTGCAGGTGAACAGATTCTTCGCCTGTTAAATCCTTGAATATATATTCAGATATAAATGGGGCAAAAGGTGCCAAACATTTACAGAATGTTTTTAACACATAATGCAATGTTTCAAATGCCGACACATCTTCGTCCCAGAATCTGTCGCGGTTACGACGAATATACCAGTTGTTCAATATATCAAGGAATCGAACAAATTCTTTAACAGCTATATCAGGTTTATATTCGTTCAAAGAATCAGTAGTTGTTTTAACCAATTCATTTAATTCAGCCAAGATATATTTATCTAATAAATTGTCTGATTCAGGGTCTTTTTCTACTGTGATATTTCCGGCGTTAGCATACAAAGTAAAGAAGTGATACGCATTCCACAATGGAGTTAATATAGTTTTAATTGAATCATTAAATACTTTACCTTCTTTATCAACACCAACACCTTCGGCTTTCATAAAATTGCTGCCTTGGATAAACAAACGGATTGCGTCCGCACCATATGTTTCAAGTTGTTCACTTGGGTCAACATAGTTATGTAATGATTTTGAAAACTTACGTTTTTGTTCGTCTAAAATCATACCATTCGCAGACACGGTTTTAAATGCAGGTTTATCAAATAACGCCACCGCCATTATCATCAAAGAATAAAACCAACCACGTGTTTGATCTTGACCTTCGATAATATAATCAGCCGGGAAATTCGCTTTGAACTTATCTTGATTTTCAAACGGATAATGCAATTGAGCAAAAGGCATAGAACCACTTTCAAACCAGCAATCTAAAACATCAGTTATGCGATGCCATCCGTCTTTTGTAAGTTTATCTAATGTAGGTCTGTGTAAATCGTCGATTTTTACACCAAAGAAATCTTCCATTTCTTTTACCGAGCCAAAGATTTTATATTCGCCATCTTTTTCCCAGATTGGTAATGGAACGCCCCAAAATCTATTTCTTGATATTCCCCATGGGCGCGCGTTTTCAATCCACGCCATAAATCTATTTCCGGCACTTGTCCAAGTTGTTTGGTTTTCGGTTATTTCAACAAGACGTTCACGAATTTTTGGAACATCGATATACCATGCGTCTGTCGCACGATAAATCAATTTTTCTTTACTGCGTGGACCAAATGGATAACTGTGTTTATGTTGATCTTTTTTAACCAAAATACCATTTGTTTTTAACCAATCGATAATTTTTGGATTGGCTTCGAATATATTCATACCCGCCCAATCTTTGACAGAAGCATCAAAATTACCATAATCATCAACATTCAAAATTACAGGAAACTTTGGATCGAGCGCTTTGGCTGCTAAATAATCATCTTCACCAAATGCAGGTGCAATATGAACAATTCCGGTACCATCGCCATCACTTACATAATCAGCAGCGATTATTTGGTGCAACAATGGGTTTGAGTTTGCATAATAATCAAATATTGGTTTATAATGTAGACCGACTAAATCTTTACCCGAAACAGTACCAAGATTTTCTGAACCATCAAAAACTTTTTCGTATGCCTTTAAACGCGACGCTGCCAAAACATAAACATGACCGTCCGAGTGTTTCATGCGAACATATTCCATATTTGGATTTACCGCCAACGCAGAATTCGCAGGCAATGTCCATGGCGTTGTTGTCCATGCAATTGCGCGATCACCATTTTCAAGTTCAAACCAAACTGTGACAGTATCATCGACAACATCTTGGTATTCGCTTGACGCTTCGCTGTTTGATAAAACAGTACCAAGTTTCCAATCAAATGGGTTAACTTTGAAATCTTTATAAAGCAAACCTTTGTCATATAATTGTTTTAATGCCCAAATTACAGATTCCATATAATTTTTATCCATGGTGCGATAACCATGTGCATCGCCACCATCAACCCAACGACCAATTCTTTCAATAAAGCGCAACCATTCATTTGTATATGTCATAACATCACTGCGACACATATCGCAAAAAGCGGCGATGCCATCAGTTGCGACGATATCTTTGGCTGATTTGCCTTGCTTTTTTTCAACAGAATTTTCCGCAGGCAATCCATGACAATCCCATCCGAGTTCACGAACAACATGTTTACCGTTCATAGTATGAAAACGAGAAACCATATCTTTAATAGCCGACACCCCTAAATGTCCCCAATGCGGCAAACCGTTTCCAAAAGGCGGCCCGTCATAAAAATTAAATGGTTCCCCCATTTTTGTTTTATTCAAAGATTTATGGAAAGTATCATCTTCACGCCAGAAATCTAGCACCTGGTGTTCCAGTTCTGAAAAATTAGCCTTTGGTTCTGTTTTTTTATATGACATTTTGTTGCCTTTTATATTAAAAATGGCGCCCTATGCGCCCCAGCCACCGCTAAAGCGCAGCGTCTGTTATCTAATAATAATTATTATTTTTGATTTCATCATGCTATTTATACAATGATTTTTGCGAAAAATCAAGACATTGACAGACTTTTTATAAACTAAAAAATAAAGATTGACAAAAACTATTTTTCGTGTAGTATACAGGCGTAATAAAAAGGTAATAAATGGAAAACAAAACAAATACAGATCGTGGCGAAATTATTGATACTATCTTAATAAATGATATTCATTCAACGCCCATAAAAAGTTTAACGGATCAGTTATACCGTATTGGTGAAAATGAAGCGTACATCACCATTCAATGTACAATTCTTGGATATCCAATATCTTCTTCTTGTATTAAACACACTAAATTTGAAACAAAATATTTGAAATTTAACGATCCAAATGACGCTTTGTTCATAAGCAACGCTTGCAAACAAAGACTTGCAGCACAAACACGTGAACAAGAAAAAATCGAAAAATTCACTCAACGTTATAGATAGGGGATACATAATGTTTTCTGACAAGGATAAAATTAAAGAATTAATTGAATTTTTTGCACAAGGCACAAATGTGGAATATTTGATTTCTCAAAACCAAAAATATAAACCACAAGGCGTTTCTATCGTGATGACATACAAATTTGAAATCAATCACATAGAAATATTTTATGATAAATGGTATGTTGATTGTTTTGAAAAAGCACAAAAAATGCAATTACCAGGGTGTGAACATCATGGACAATTGGTCAAAGGAAGCGGTGTTATGGTGTTATCAAAAAAATTGGGTTCTTATACATTTTTTGGAAAAGATGCCCAAGATATTATCAGATCCTGTGAAGAAGGCCGCGATTTAAAAGCACACATGTTTACAGAACCAGCCGTTATTCAAAGATAAAAAACACCGGCATTTGCCGGTGTTTTTACTATATTTTATGCCCGTAATTTTGCATTACATTTTGTTTCAATGTTTTTAATCACTTTATCTTGTATTTCCAACAATTCTTTATCTGACATATTTTGTGTCGGATAAATAGTTATTGTAAATGCAACAGATTTTTTACCATTTCCCATATCAAACGCATCAAATATAACTGCGTGATCTATGTGTGAATCTGCTGAAATGGCTGCCGCTATTATTTTTTCAGATGCAAAACCAGCATCAACCACAAATGCAAAATCGCGTGTGATTGGCATAAATTCTGTTATTGGTATCTTGTTATATTTTGGATTTTTTGGCAAATCTTCAATATCTTCAACCAAAGCCACAAACACCTTTGTTTTTATATGCAATTGTTTTGCAACAGATGGATGCAATTCACCAAATTCGCCCAAAACTTTTTTACCCTGAACAATTTTGCCATATTTGTATGGATGGGTCCAACGTGGCGCATTGTTTGTATCTATTGTATACTTCTGTGAACCAATTAAAGATAACAAATCCGCCTTTACATCAAAAACATCTACCATACGATTTCTTTTCATCCAATGTTTAGGCGATGTATCACCGCTGCGAACAATACACAAAGAAACATGTTGTTCACCCGGTTTATCACCATCAAATACAGTTCCAATTTCAAACATATTCAAATCAGAAAAACCACGCTTTTCATTATTAGTCACAGCAATCAATAAATTACCAAGTAAATTATTTCTTGCACTATCTAAATCTGTGATAATAGGATTAGCAACCATAATAATTGGTTTATCTGTTAAAAGTCGTTCTATCCTGGAATTACCAAAACCAAAAGATATGCTTTCGTTCAAACCGCGATTAGCCAATTTTTGTTTTAATTCCAAATTCATTTCATTATGAACAACTGTTGCCGTATTTTGCGAAATATCTTTAAGGCCAATTTTTTCATAACCATAAATTCGAACCAATTCGGAAACTATATTTTCAGGAATTACAATATCTGTTCTTTGTGGGTTTGGCGTAATAACCCAATCACCTTTTTTATTTTCTTTTACATCAAAATGTAATTTTTCGAGAATTTCCTTTTGCGTTTTTGAATCAAGTGCTACACCAATTTTCTTTTCAAAAAGTTTTGGGTTATAAACCACAGATTCCGGCATATAGGACATGCGACCGGCGCCACCGACATTTACAATTTTACCACCACATGTATCTATAATTATCTTTGTTGCCAACGATAATGCGGACAATGTTCCACCAGGATTTATACCGCGTTCATAACGATACGAAGAATCAGTTGATATACCATGTCTTTTTGCAGATTTACGAACAAATACAGGGTTGAAATAGGCAGATTCCAAAATTATATTTTTTGTTTTTTCCGTTGTTGATGCGCGCATACCGCCAACAACACCGGCCAAAGCCAAAATTCCTGCATCGTCAGTTATAACCAAATCTTTATCGCACAATTCGTGTTCATTTCCAAAAAGATCTGTGAACTTTTCTTTCTCTTTTGCCATACGAACAGTGATATCGCCAACTATTTCATCGCTGTCAAAACAATGCATAGGTTGCGCCATATCATAACAAATATAATTTGTAGCATCTATCGGTGCATTTTTTGGGTTTATTCCGGCTGCCTTTAATCTATTTTGAATATATTGCGCCGAAAGGGTGTTTTTAATCCCATGAATTTCACAAAAACGATAAGTTGGACAAGCTTCTTTTGCTAAAAGTTTTACTTTTCGTGTCCCTTTAACTTCTTTTAATTCTGTTATTTTAGAATCTTTATATTTACCAGCCCCCGCAGCACTTAAATCCAACGCGATACCACGCACAGATAAATAGTCCGGACGATTTGGTGTAATAGAAGTTTCAAATATCGCAGAACCAGTGCCAGTCAAAGCAGAAATAGGCTGACCGATTTTTTCCTTTTTTTCGTTTAATTCGATTATACCGCTATGGTCATCGTTTATACCCAATTCTTTACCACTGCACATCATACCGTTTGATTCAACACCACGTAATTTTCCAGGTTCGATAACCATATCGCCAATTTTACATCCTGGCAACGCCAGCGCAGAAACTAAACCTTCGCGTGCATTTGGTGCACCACAAACAACCTGACGCAATTTCCCAGACCCATCATCTACTTTTAATACATGTAAATGATCACTATTTTCATGCGGTTTGCATTCAACAATCTTTGCCGCAATCGGCAATATTGGATTATACAAATCTTCAACTTCTAACCCGATTGCATTTAATTTATCAGCAATTTGCTCTGGGGTTAATTTTGTATCAAGATATTCTTTTAACCATTCGATTGACCATTTCATTTTATAACCCCCATATTAAAAGCCAGTATTTTTTAACCATCTGATATCGCCATCATAGAATTTACGAATATCATTAAGATTATATTTCAACATTGCCATACGATCCCAACCAAAACCAAAAGCAAAGCCCTGGTATTTATTTGGGTCAACATTACAATTCTTCAAAACATTTGGATGAACCATTCCTGCACCACCCATTTCCAACCATTTATCGCCCCATTTCATATCAAATTCAACAGACGGTTCTGTAAATGGAAAGAAAGACGGACGAATACGAATTTCAATATCTTTTTCGAAAAATTTTGAAAGCAATGTACGCAAAGTCGCTATTAAATCAGACATTGTCACATTTTTATCTATATATAAACCTTCTATCTGATGAAACGAAGGCAAATGTGTTGCGTCCATTTCTTTGCGATACGTAGAACCGATTCCAAACATTTTGATAGGCACGCCTACTTTTTCCATCGCACGAATTTGTATAGACGATGTTTGTGTTCGCATCACATTACCATTTTCAAGAAAGAAGGTATCCTGCATATCGCGGGCAGGGTGATAATCTGGGGTATTTAATGCGGTAAAATTATGCCAATCATCTTCTATTTCTGGACCCGTCCAAAGCTCAAACCCCATAGATTCTAAAACCGCAGATAAATCTTTCAAAGTTTGTGTCACCGGATGTAATGTTCCGCGTTGTTCTGGTTGTGTATCCAATGTCACATCAACATATTCTGTGGCCAGTTTCGCATTTAAAGCAACGTTTTCTAATTCTGTCTGTTTTTCTTTGAATAATTGACGCAATTCCAAATTTTCAGCATTAACAA
Source organism: uncultured Pseudomonadota bacterium (assembly GCA_947165335.1). GTDB lineage: Bacteria > Pseudomonadota > Alphaproteobacteria > Rs-D84 > Rs-D84 > Enterousia. The sequence goes on from CAMVAB010000008.1 coordinate 20,496, forward strand.
CAGCGCGTTCTTCATTAGATAATGTCGCCATTGTTTTTAATTTAGCGGTCATTGTTCCGTTTTTGCCAAAAGTATCAGAATACAATTTTTGCAATTCTTCAAGAGATTTAGCATTTTTAATTTTATCTTTCATCTTGTCCCCCACTTATAAAAAATAAGACCGTACATTTACGGCCTTAATTTTAACAAAACAAAACCCTTGCCGTAAAGCGTTATTTAGCAGCTTTGGCAATAAATCGTTTTGCAGTTTCAATCAATGTGTCGAAGTTTTTATCAGCATCATATGCCATTTGGGCCAAAACTTTGCGGTCCAATTGTATACCTGCTTTCTTCAAACCATTCATGAACTGGCTGTATGTTAAACCATTTGGGCGAACAGCAGCATTAATACGAACAATCCAAAGTGAACGAAAATCACGTTTCTTTTGGCGACGATCGCGATATGCATATTGTCCTGCTTTTTCGGTTTTTTCACGTGCAGCACGATAAGTTGAATGATGACGAGCCAAATAACCTTTGGCACGATCAAGTATCTTCTTGTGTTTTTGTTTAACGGTAGTTCCGCGTTTTACTCTTGCCATAATTAGCCCCCTTTATTATTTCAAACCATATGGAGCCAAGATTTTGGCCTGACCCACCATGTTTTCGTTCAAATACTGTGGTTTAGATCCCGCTTTATTAGCGCGTTTGGATTTATGCAACAGACATTTGTGATGAGAGTTTCTGGCAACACGGATTTTGCCGCTTGCAGTCATAGACGCACGTTTTTTCAAGTACGATTTTGTTTTCATTTTTGGCATTTTTTATCCTTTTATTTGTACCCTCGTGGCAATGCCTTGCCATGTCGGTTGCGCTTATTTTGACATATTAAAAAGAAAAATCAAGTTTTTATTGAATATTGGCTTTTTTGCGTTTACAGTTGTTTACATGACCAAAGATAAATTATCTTATAAAATCACTAAATTCGTAAAATCTGCTTTGGCAGCTGCTGCTTTACCTGTGTTTATAATTTATATAATGGTCGCAAAACCAGACTATACCATAATGAATGGTTTGGCGCATGTTGTTTTACCAATCGCACATACTGCAGGGAACATCATAACATGGCCAGTTCGCGTTATTGGTCAAAGCGCCCATTGGATACGCGAAACATCAAAATTGCGCATTGAAAACGAAGAATTACGCGTTCGCCTGGATGAAGCACTAGCAAATAAAACTGCTTGTGATATTGCTGTTCTTGAAAATCAAAAATTAGAACACGAAATAGATATAAAAAAATCATCCCCGTATCGAAATGTTATTGCTGATGTACAGTTTGATGATTCTGTATTTCATCATAATACATTTTTAATAAACCGCGGAAAAAGATCTGGTATAGAAAAGGGGATGATTGTTGTTTCTTTTGATCAGCGTCTTGTAGGCATAGTTATAGATTGTGGTTCACAATTTTGTCGTGTCCGTTCATTAACTGATTCTGATACAAATATCGCTGTTAGAATAACAGGCTCTGATATTTCAGGTTTTTTACATGGGAATGGAAAATCCAAGGCTTATATTGGTTTCTTTAACGATTCTCAATTTGTTGGACGTAAAGGATTAAAAGTTATAACCAGCAATATAAGTGGTATTTTACCAGCAGGTATATATGTCGGAGAAATGTTAAACGAAACGCAAATAGATGTTTTAAGGCCAAATCAAGTATCACGCGTAATGGTATTAAAATTTAACAACCAAGATTCTTATAAATGATACATGAAATAACATTGTTTTTAAAAAAATCTTTGCCATTTTTAATTACGTTATTTTTATGGCGTTTGTCTGTATATTTTTGGAATCCATGCGGAATATTGGCTTTGATACCTATCTTTTATTGGACATTTGTGCGACCTGTTAATTGGTTTGCTTTATTTGGTCTTGTTTTTTGTTTTTTGATAGATTACAGATGCGACCTGCCTCTGTTTTGGACATGTTTGTTCTGTCTGTTTTATGCAATAAACGGCTTTCAAAATTATGTAGATTTTCAAAACACTGATAATAATGGTTTATACGCATTTATGTTTTTTACCGGTTTTGGAATATTACTTTTAATATTTTCAGGTTTAACATGGTCTAATTTTATAAATAATATTTGGTTGTTTGCTTGGTTAAATATTTTGTATTTACCAATAACATCCATCGATAATTGGATAAAATCATGATAGATACAGAAGTGGCACGCACCTTTGACAGACGCAGCGCACTGTTTTTAACAGGCGGGGCAATACTTACTTCTGTTTTGGTTTTGCGTATGCTGCAGATGCAGGTTTTTGAATACAAAAACTATCTCAGAAAAAGCGAAAATAATTCTTTTCGTGTCCAAATAACAATGCCAAAACGTGGAAATATTTTATCTGAAAACGGTTCTGTTATTTCGCGCGATATACCAATTTACAGAATATATCTTATTCCAGAAGAAACTGACGATGTTGAACAGGTTATAAATACAGTTCAAAAAGAATTAAAATTACGCAAAAAAACTGTCGACAGAATTTGGAAAAATATAAAAAAACAAATGGCTTTCCAACCTGTGTTAATTTCTGAAAATTCAAATTGGAATACACTTGCAAAATTATCTGCAAAAAATATTCCGGGAATTCATATAGATAACGGATTTTCTCGTACATACGAAATGGGGCCGGCAGGGGCGCAAATATTTGGTTATGTTGGTGCACCACAAAGACCTGTGCCAAACACACCTTTTTTTACAACAGGTATAAATGGACTTGAAAAAAGATTTAATAATGAAATGGCTGGTAAATCAGGAAAAACTGTATATATAACAAACGCTATTGGGCGTGTTACAGGGGAAGATAAAAACCAGTTTATTTCACCAAAAATCGGATCTGATATAAAAACAACTATAAATGAAAATGTTCAAAAAGTTTTGTATGATTCTTTGGCTATGAATCGTGCTGGATGTGGGGTTGTTCTTGATATAGAAACAGGTTCTATTCTTGCAATGGCATCGACCCCAAGTTTTGATCCAAATAATTTTAAAACTGATGACGGCGAAGAATATATTACATCGTTATTAAATGATTCTGCAAAACCTTTTATGAATAAAACCATCGAAGGTTTATATCCCCCAGGATCAACATTCAAAATTGTTGTGGCATTGGCGGCACTTGAAAGTGGTGCGTTAAATCCAAATGAAAAAATCTTTTGTCCGGGATTTTGGGAATATGGGAATCATAAATATCATTGTTGGGAAAAACATGGACATGGTTCGGTTGATTTATATGATGCATTAAAACATTCATGCGATACATATTTTTACCAAATTGCTTTGCGTATTGGTATAGACGCTATAAAAAACATGGCGTTAAAATTAGGACTGAATCAAAAATATATGGACAATGTTTTAGCACATGAAATGCCCGGAATTATCCCAGACAGACGCTGGAAAGAAAGAAATATTGGTGCATCATGGGTTCATGGGGACACTATTATTTCAGGTATAGGCCAGGGATTTATTTTAACAAATTGTTTACAATTGGCTGTGATGATGGCGCGTGTTGCTTCGAATAAAGAAGTTGTTCCTCACTTAATTTATACGAATAAAATTGCTGAATTTAAGAAACTTGGACTTCAAGACAAAAATGTAAAACATATTTTAAAAGGACTTGAACAGGTTACTAAAAAGGGCGGAACCGCATCTGGTAGCGCAATAAATGTAAACGGCAAAAAAATGGGTGGAAAAACAGGAACATCCCAGGTTCGTAGTATTTCTGAAAAAGAACGAAAAAGTGGTGTATTAACCAATGAACAATTAAAATGGAATCTACGAAATCATGGCTTATTTGTTGGATATGCCCCCACAGACAAACCTAAATATGCAGTATGTGTAATTATGGAACATGCCGGTGGTTCTTCACCGGCTGCCCATGCAGTTGCAAATATAATGAAGGAATTATTAAAATAAAATGATAACAACAACTCGCGTTTCTAATGCAAACATGATGACATTTAGCGAAAAAATGTCGCGTTTTTCATGGGTACTTTTTATTCCTATGTGTGTTGTTTTGCTTTTATCTATTGTTGTTTTATTCAGTGCTGGTAGTGGTTCATGGGCACCATATGCGATGCCCCAATTATTAAAAATCTTGTTTGGGATAACAGTTTTCTTTTTTGTATCTTTTTCAAATATAAAAACATGGATAAAATCTGCATATTTGATTTATATAATAGCTTTAATTCTCGTTATTATGGTGACTTTTGTTGGTGA
>CAMVAB010000009.1 GCA_947165335.1 uncultured Pseudomonadota bacterium
AATACCAGATAATTATTTTGTTGAACTTCAAGATGCATCTGATGCGATAAAAGAAATTCAAAAAGAATTAGGCAAAGATACAGAAAGATATAATAATGCCGTTAATAAGGTTCGCAAATTATTTACTGCTAGTTTGGAACAAGAATCAAAAACACCAGAATATAAAAAAGCCAATATTGACACAAAAAGAAAGATCGCTAACAAACTGCATGCAGAAGCTTTAGATGCAGTAAAAGAAGAATATGGCTTGTCTGATAAAAAAAAGAAAAATAGATTGAAATTAAAATAAAGGTCGTGTTATATTAAAAATAAATAAAAGGATTTAATATGTTCAAAGCCCAAAATTTTTGTCATGTTGCTTCTAATAACCGCAATAATGTAAAGGCAGGTATCTTCGTTTATCGCACAACTGACGATCTGGATACCGTTACTGCAAGCGGTTATTTTAATGGTGCTATTATAGATTTGAAACTGCATGATATTATCATTCATGAAAAAATAGATGCTTCTGATAACACAAAAGTTGAAAAAAATGTGTTGTGTGTTATAGAAAAAACACTGGAAAATGTAGGGACAACGGTAATCAAAAGCAAATGGGAAGGCGATATTGAAGATGCTATTGATGCTTTACAAACATATGTTGATGCAACTTTTGTAAGAAAAGACGGAACATCTATCATGACCGCACCGTTGAAATTCTCAGCAGGCTCAATGCGTGGTGCTGTTGGACCATACTTAAACGGCGTAAGCTTTTGGAAATTAGATGCACAAGGAAACATTACAAATATAGCAAATCTTACAGATAGTCAATTCTTACCTGTGACACCAAATTCAATAGACCTTGGTAGAACTTCAAACACATGGAAAGATGCTTATGTGGCACGTGTGATAACATCCGTATTAAATAACGGCTATGATATTGCTGTTCCAGTAACTAATAGTTCAGACACATTGGCATTAAAATCACAGGTTGATGATGCCGCAAATTCTGGCGAACAGTTATACACAACTGGTGTATGGTATGCGAAGATGTATTCTGCAACAGTAGTTCCGACAGGTGCTGAATATGATGGTAAAAACTATGCTGATTTCTCACAAGTAGATAATGATAATAATCCGATAGTTGTGATATACGAAGGACAATCTGGTTCTTGGGTTGAAATAGCAAGAATTACACCACCAACAAACCACGTTGCGTATCTAACAATTACAAGTAAAATTTGGGATATTACAGAACAAACAGACCAACAGGGTGGCGAAGTATTGTGGTCTTACAATCAAAAAACATTTACACCGTATCCAAGAATTGTAAGTGTTTATGGGTTTGCAAACATAGATTTGAGCAACCTGACAGACACAGGCGCAAACATCGCTAACTGGTCATCAAATGTATCTAACTGTATTACAGAAATACCACAAGATATAAAACTGGAATTGAATAACGGCACATTGACACTTAAAGCTGGTTCAAAGGTTTATGTGCCAAACGGCAGTGGCAATTTTGATATATATACTGAATCCATAGATAAAAACATTGACCTTGCCGTCGATGGGAAACGATTCATTTGTGTAAATGCAGACCATGGTGAATTAAATGCACGACCGGTTCAAAATTCTGTATCGGGTGCTGGCGCAACAACCACCGCAGGTTTTGCATACAACACAACAACAAATCAAATTAGATTTTATAATGATAGCGGCGTAGACTCAGGATTTAAAGAGTCTTTTCCGATTGCTATTGTGACCGTATCTGGTGGAACAATCACAAGCATAGACCAAGTATTCAATGGCTTTGGCTACATCGGTTCAACAGTGTTTGCGTTGCCAGGTGTTAAATGTTTAATTCCAGATGGGAGAAACTCTGATGGGAGCCTTAAAAATATTGAATACACAATTCCTTCTGTAAAAACATATACGAGTAATGTGAACCAGTTGGGCAGATATTTGATTGGAAATGATGGGAACATATATTGGATTGCTGCTGAATCTGAATATTATGAACAAGCCACAATGCCATTTACACCAGCGGCAGATAAATATGGTTTGTGGTATAATCCAGACACAAACATAATGTTGAGGAGCTGGAATAACGAACCTTGGACAAAAGTTAGTTGGACAACTTTCGCTAAAGTTAATGGAAGTTCTAACAAAATCACATCGCTTAAACCAAAAACTGTATTTCGTGCAGCAGATTTGAACGATACAGATTTTATCGCACATCAGGCGATGCCAAGTGCCACCTATTTAGATGTCACAGTAGGTTCAGCTGGAACTCAATATACGGCACCAGCTGATGGATATTATTCTGTTCATGCTGTTTCTACGGCAAACAATGGATATATTGAATTAGTTTCAGATACAAAGCTGGAATTTGGTAATAGTGCTTCCGCACAAAATGGTGTTGTTTTAAGAACTTTTATTCCAGTAACAAAAGGCGAAATCATAAGGCTTTGGTATAATAATGTTACATTAGAACAATTCAGATTTTATTATGCTAATGGTGCAGTATAAAATAGGGGGGGGTATAAGATGAGCAATTGGCATTTGTCAGAACATTTACATACAGATAATGCCATATATGCTTTATGGTCTGCAGGATGCGCTTTTTTTGCTTCTGTTGGTTGGTGGTTAGCGGCATGCGCTTTCTTTGTTTTTGCTGATTTTATCACTGGTTGTTGGGCAGCAAGAAAACGTGGAGAAATGTGGTCGTCAACAAAGTTTCGTAATTCTATAAATAAATGTGGCGCATATATGTTTATAATAATTTGCGCGCGTATTTTTGAAAGCGTTTTGCCTTCATTTGTTGAACCTGCTGAAATCACAAGATTATTTGCTGCATTTATAGTTGGTGTAGAGTTTTATAGTGTTCTAGAAAACTTCTATAAAGCAACAGGCATGAGAGTTTTTTATATTTTAACACAGATCACAAATAAAAAATTAAAAGAATATACTGGCGAAGGCGTAAAAGAAGAATGAAGTGCTGGAAGCAACTTTATAAAGCAGGTGTAATATTCGTTTGTCCGTATTGCTTGCGCAAACTGCCATTAGTAGAAGCCAGCAAAGAACATGAACCGCCAAAGTCAAGACAGAAAGAATTAGGTAAGTCCAAAGTTATTATTGTATGCAAAGAATGCAACAATGAGAAAGGCGCATTGACATTTGAAGAATACAAGGAATGGAAACGGCTAGAAGCTATAAGAAATGGGGTTATAAGATGAGCAAAGGAACAATAACGGCACTTATATTTGCAGCATGGTTTATCTTATTGACATGTGGGTGTGCTAAAACACCTGTAGAAACAGCCACAGAAGCGAGTTTAAGTCAAGTTGATGCGATTGAACAACAAATAAAAAAAGATTGTCCTACGGTCAATTATGATAAAAAAATAGATGCTTTGCGTAATAGTATTAAAACACAATTGGCTACTTGCGAATCACAAATGGGCGAATTAAAAGAACGCAATAACACGTTGTGGGCAATTTTGATTGGTCTAGTAGCCGTAATCATAGCATTTAACTGGGCAAAGATAAAATCAAAGGTGTTCAAATGAAATTTTCAATCGCAGAACTCTTAAACGCAGGACAGCATAAATGGAAAGAAAGCGAAGTTGATGCGGTCACAATGCGAAACTTGAAAGACCTGTGTGCCAAACTTAATAAATTAGGATTCGTGCCACCACGTGTTGCTACATCGTGTTTGCGATCATTAGCAGACCAAAAGAGAATAAACCCATCTGCCATGGGAAGTTCACATTTATATGGTGCAGCTGTTGACATTGCTGATGCTGATGGCAAACTAAAAAAATGGTGTATAGAAAACAAAGGAAAATTAGTTGAATGCGGTTTGTGGATGGAGTCGCCAGAATACACGAAATCGTGGTGTCATTTGTCTATTTATATGCCAAATAGTGGAAAAAGAATATTTATTCCTTGAAAAATATAACAAGTTGCTGTAATATACAAATTATAAAAGGAGTATATTATGCATACAGTAGAAACAAAAAAACTTTTATCTGAAATACATTTAGGAAATAGAAACAAACAATATAAAGATGGAAGAACCAAGTGGTTTTTATCGCACCCAGAAGAAAAACGTTTGTATCAAACTTGGATTGGTATTAGGCGTAGAGCAGGCGGAAATAGGTTTAAGAACACGCCAGAAGACCGACACGCAAAAATATATGCACATTTAACGGTTGATCCTAAATGGAATGATTGGTTGGTTTTTTATGATTGGGCAAAAAACAATGGTTGGAAACCAGGTCTAACTATTGACCGAATAGACAACAATGAAGGTTATAGTCCTAAAAATTGTAGGTGGGTAAGCAAGAAAGAGAACAATAGAAACAGAAGATGTGTAGTTTATTATGATTGGCGTGGGGAAAAACTAACGTTAGGACAGATTGCAGAAAAAGAAGGTTTTAATGAAAGAGATATAGAAAGAGCAAGGAATAGAATAAAAAAATATAATTATTCTGTTCTTGATGCTTTTTATAAAAAAAACCGAAATCAAAGTTATGCACCAGCATCATTTAATCGTGTTTTTAAACCGTAGGGGGTTAATATGCGTTTTATAAGCATGTCATCAAAAAGTTTTAGGTCTATGAAAAAAACTACAAACAAATATCATGCACAAAAAACAATTGTGAACAATGTTGTTTATGATAGTAAAAAAGAAAGCAAACGTGCTTTAGAATTAGAATATCTAGAACGAATCGGACAGATAAAAGATTTGCAAAAACAGGTGCGTTTTATTTTGCAGGAAGATTATGTAAATAACGAAGGTAAAAAGATTCGCCCTGTGTCTTATATTGCTGATTATGTTTATAGTCAGAACGGTCAAAAGATTGTAGAAGATTGCAAATCTCCTGCCACTAGAACTCCAGTATATTTGCTGAAAAAGAAAATATTCATGTATAAATATCCAGAATATAAGTTTGTTGAATCATAAACCCCTAGCGAACTAGGGGTTTTTACTAAAGGAGAGAGAATGAAAAACATCACTTTGCTAGTGCTGCGTTCATATAAAATATATGACTACTTTTTTAAAAAATCAAGAAAAAAATACCCCCACAATTGCAGGGGTATTAGCAGTTATATTAGTTAGGTATAAATAATATAGTGCATTTATACTAACTTGTCAAGGGTTCTTATTTCTTTTTTCCTTTTTTCTTTCCGCAAGGCATCTTTTTCTCCTTATTTTACTTTTTTAAGATTAGGGTTTTTTCTTTTAGCAGATGCAGAAGCATTGCGTGATGCTGATGCTAGTATTGCGCCTGCCGCTTTCATAGACACCCCTTCTTTGCGTGCTATTTGTTTCTGAACAGCTTTAAAGCCCGGATGTTTTGTAGCCATATTTTACTCCTTTTATATTCTTGTTTTGATCCACAGTATTAAATCGTTTTGTTTTTTGTAGGTTATTTCATTTGCAGCAATACCTATTTGTGGTCTATCTTTTGAAATCATAAATTCGCATTTACCTTTGACTTTAATCAAATAGGTTTTCCCGTTTTTGAATTTTTGTCCGGTTTCTTCTTCAAAGTTTTTCCATAAACCGCTGGTTCTTATAATCACAGGTTCTGCTGATTTTTCTTGTGTTTTTGCCATATTTTACTCCTTATTGTATTATAACTTCAACATTTTCGGTTAATTGTGCATCTTCAACTTCTTCTATGGTTAAGGATGCGCCAGCATTATATTTTACTTCTAGTTCCAAATTATTCATAGATGCTTCTGTTATATCTACGATGTTATCGCCATCAGCAATAGTTAAAGATTGTCCTGCAACCGATTCGGTTGTCGGTGTTGCCAGTGGGTAAATCACGATTACAGGCGTGCCTGCGGCGTATTGGTCGGTAAGCCACTGTTTCCAATCATTTGATGATGTAATATTATCGTATCTAAACCCTAGGTTTGTTCCGTGAAGCATTACAGAACCATCTGGCATAGACGCCCAAGTGCCAGAATGTCCAGCAAAATGCGTGCAAGGTATTGCCGTGAGGCTTCCGTTCGCATCTGATAATTGTAATGAAAATGTTGGGTATTCACTTGATTTATATACCCAGTTTTCTGTTCCGTCTAATACCTTTACCCCGACTTTTCTGGTGATGTCGCCCGACAGTATTTCCTGTTCGTCTTGATAATCACCCACCTTTAACAACATTTCCGCAAGTGCTGTGCCACCGTCAAAGTATGGTTCATATTCGGTTGCGGTTGTTCCGAGTTCTATTTGCAAATCTTTGACGTACATATTTTCCATTCCGTCATAATATGCACCGAAACCAATAACGGTTTTTCCTGCTGTGGATACCGCTGTCACATCTGTGTAATCTGAAAATGCGCCACGTGGATTTCCTTGGCTAGTTGTGCCATCAGAATAGAACCAACCGAGTGATAAATTAACAGTGACACCTGTGCTAGTAGATTTTATTTTGCCAGATAATGTATATTGAGTATTTGGTTTTCCGTTAAAAACAACCTTATACGCTGGTGTCCAAATACCAATTTCTGATGGATGCACAAAATAATAACTGCCATCTGGTTGTTCTACTCCAACATCAGCAATCCGAGAATGTGCGACATCAAAAAAGTTTTTTTGCATAACTTTGATTGTTTCTCGAGTTCCATCCGTAATTAAATCATTGTATGGTTGATACACGTCTACATCTATTGTGGTTGTGCTATCATATACCATTACACGAAACGCATCGTGAATCTTTTGCCACGTTTCGGCATTGTTTGGATAAAAAACTAAATACTGTCTGTTATTTATTGCCAATTCGTATCTAGTAGGTGTGGATGCGCCAGTTAATAACCATGATACATTGCTTGTGCTAGCAGGGTCTTCCCCAACACCAAAATACAAACCAGATAAAGATTCAGTAGAACCAGTGCTGATTATTTTAACAACAAAATTTGAAGTTGTTTCGCCAATATAAAAACAACCATAAATAGGGCTAGTCAAATCTGGTATACGTGTGTCGTCAAAGATGTTCGGACTTAATTTCAGCGCCCCATTATTACAGTTTATGTCTAACGGTTGCGTTGGTGTCGGTGTAGTATGCGAGGAAGATACCACTGTTGCTACTAAATCGCTCAAACTGCCTGTTGCTGTCACAGGTGCCTTTAACAAAGTTTGTGCAGGTGTATTTTCAGTTGTTGCTGTTGCAAGCGGGTATACAATCATTACAGGTGTGCCGTTTGTATATTGGTCTGCAAGCCATTGTTTCCAAGTTGTTATATCTGTTATACCAGAAATGTTATCTGTAATATGTAAGAACATTACTTGGTTAGTGTCTGCGCCAAATCTTACACCGAGGGCGTCCCCAGAACTTAATACTTGGAAATGAGAACAAAATCCAGAACCATAATTCAAAACATCCATATCTGATATTTGCGCACGAAAGCCTTGCCAATAGGTAATCCAATCTTCTGAACCGTCTAAAACTTTAATGCCAACATTACGTGTCACAACACCAGATAGTATTTCTTGGGTGTCTTTGTATGTTCCTGCTGCCAATAACATTTTGCAGTTCGCAACATTGCCGAGCGCATCCGTTACCGTTTCTTGCGTTCCGTCCGTATATAAACCGAAATAATATGGTTCAAATGATGTTGCAGTTGTACCAAGTTCAATTTGTATGTCTTGCAACGTTAATGTTTGCGAACCATTACCATAATCTAATGCAAAACCAACAACAGTTTTATTTGCATCTGAGGTATATGTTCGATAGGTTAATGTTGTGTCCTGATACCTAGTTCTACTAACAGTTCCGTCACTATAAATAAATGCAATACCAACTTCGTCTACGCCTGCCATTTGTTTTACAGAAAGCGTATATTGCGTATCTGTTTGACCAGCAAACGCAATCATATAATCAACAAAGTAAAGATGATATGGTGTTCCTAAAACAAAACCATTATTTTCTATTGTTATTGTTGGCGTTTCGTCTAATGGTATTTCCGTAGAAGTTGCACGTATTATTCTAACGGCATTATTTATATCAAATAAATTTTTACCGTGTTGTCCATATTTTATTGCGCCATTATTGCATACAATATCAACAGGTGACGATGGTGTTGGTGTGCTTGCTTGTGCGCATTTGCCTTCTGCTGTCACTGTGTCAATATAGATTTGTGGTATAAATTCTGTTCCGCCAAATGCTTTAAGGTATTGCAACCCATCTGCAATCGCATTTGGCAACGACAATGGTGCCACCCCACGAACAATAACTTCTTCATAACCACCTGCAATTAGTGCAAACATTCTAACACGATGTTTGTTGCCATTGCCGTCAATTAAATAAGCATAATTATATGTTTCTGATGTTGGTAATTCCAAAGTTCCAGAAGGTGTCGCTACTAATGTAACACGATGTTTTTCGCCTTCATCATCTTCTGCATAAGCATTACTGGATGTTGGCGAGTCAAATAATTGCTGTGTTCCATTTAATTTAGCCGCCAAAGTTACTTTTACTTTCTGTCCGTCAATAGTCATATATGCAGAATCTGCATTACTAGAGTTCTTATAATCTATGATTCCAGATAAGAATGTCGCCAGCATTACTTTGTGTTTTTTGCCATTAGCATCAACAACATAACCAGAATCGTCATTGGCAGATATAGGTAATTCTAAATTGCCGTCTGGAACAGCAATCAGTTGAACCTTGTGTCCATCTACATAAGCATTGTTTGCATTTACACTATTTTTAAATTCTATATCTGCCATTTTATTTATACTCCATATTTTTTATGAAAGTTAGTTATAAAGTTTGGATTGGCTTTATTAAATGCGTTGACGTTTCCGGGCTTTTTGATAAGTTCTCTGAAAATATCAAGTGTAAGTCCTTCAATCTGGCTGAAAATAAAACCAAGGTTTTTGTGTTGTTCAAGCGCATCAACAATCGCAGAAACATATTTCCGTTCTTGATGGAATTTCTGAACTTCTGGATCGTTTGCTTCTTTTTGCTTTTGTGCTATACGTTTTGCTTTAAACTCTGCCTGTATTTTAGCTGTGGCTTGTGTTTTCTTTTGGTATATTGCCCTGCGCATTAGAATCTTTTCATCGCGTGTCATTTTACGAACAAATACACCTTTCAAAAACAATTCTTCTTCCCTGTTGATACCATATTTAGCCAAACGTGGTGTGAAAGCAGGTTGCGACAAATCCATTATTTTTTTGTCGTCTTTGCTTTCTTCTTGTGGGCTTTCACTTTCACTTGTTGTTCTATCTTCTCTATCTCCGCCATCGCATGTTTCAGAACAAAGTTTGCTATTATCTTGTTCATCTTGTTCTGCAACCATACTATCGGTTTCAGATACAGTGGTATCTTCACTGCTTTTATCACTTTCACTTTGTTCGTTTTTTTGCAAGTATTCTTGTGCGTTTTGTTTTGCGAGTTCTTTTTGATCATCAGTTTCTGCTTTTTTTAATTGTTCTAATAATTCCGCTGCTGTTGCATCGGTTTTTGCTAAATTTCTAATAGTTAAATACCAGTTTAATGCCATATTAAACTCCTTGTGTTTGTTGTATTCTAGCCATTAGGGTTTCGTTTATATAATCTGGTTCAAATTCTGCTACACCAATTCTTTCTGCAAACAATTTCTTTTGTTGTTCTTGAAATTCATGATATACAGCAATTTTTTCGTCTATTTCTGCTTCTGTAGTTGCTATGCTTGCATGGTTAGCCATAATGCTACCAACACCAATACCTTCTTTGGTGTTAGTTAAAATAGCAATCTTGTAAAAAACGAAACCAGATGCATCTAATTCTGCTGTCTGAACAATACCGCAGGATTTCACAAGGTCTTTACCCTGTTGTTTAAATGCCCATACTTCTTGTCCTAATTCAAATTTTTGTTTCATCATATTGTTGCCTTTTATTTGTTTTTGGTTAGTTCTTCTGCTCTTTCTTTCAGCATTTTATCTTGTTCTTCACGAGATGCTTTGTGGAAAGCACGATCCCATTCTGCTTGATTGAATTTAGGGTCAGAATGTATAACAGGAATACGATTTCCCATTTGTGCTTGACGAATCTTGTTCAAAGATAATGCCCACAAAGAATTGGTTTCAAACAGTTTTTTATGCATTTCATATTCTGCATCAGAATTACAGAAGTTTTTCAACCATGCTAATACATTTGTGTTCCATGCATTTATATCTGATACATCGCCAATCGCTTCTTGAACAGCAGCATTACGTTCAGACACTATTTTCTGTGCCATTTCTTCTTTTTTGGCAGCAGGTGTAAGATCTATTGCTTTGCTTTCAATCAGTTCATCTAAAACGAATCTGCGTATATCATTGTTGCGTTCAACAGACAAGCCCTTTTCCAAAGACAGTTTATCCAGTTTTTCAAATACAGAATCTATCTTCTTTTTATTGTTTTCATCGGTAATAAATTCGTCAAATTTACTATCTAAAACAAAATTCTTTCCGTATTCTTCAATCTTTTCTGGTGTTTGTTTCAGTTTAGATATTTGAGAGCGATAATATTTTTTATCTTCTACAAGTTTTTTAATCTTGTCTGCATCAAAATCTCCATCATCGTTGCGGTATTCTGCTAATTCATCAGCAGGTGGCGCAGGTGGATTTTGTGGGTTTCCGTCTTGTGGCGGATTGTTTAATTTTGAATCATCGTCATTCATTATTTATCCTTTTTGTTGCTTTGTGGTTTGTTTGCCGATTCGCCTTGATTTATAAGAAAGTCAACTGCTTCTATTCTACCAAGGTATCTGTGCAGGTTTATTCCGTTTGGGTCACTCTGTGTTGGCACAGCAGTTTTCATTTGAGAAATGAACCTTTCACGAAAAATTCTTAATTGTTCCAAAACGATTTCTTGCCCTAGAGATGCAGCGATCTGATTTCGTTCTGTCAAGTGTTGTTCTGTTTCCATCATTGCTTTTTCTTTTGTTTATTGCGGTAGCCCTGTTTGTGGATTGTTTCCGTTTTTAAATGCTTCAACAGCCAGTTCTCGTGCAAATTGTGCTTGTTGTTTTGCTATTTCTTGTTGTTGTTGTTGTTGTGCCAAGTTTTGCATGTTCTGTTCAATTTCTTCTTCTGGCAATATAATATCTTCTTCTATACGCAACAACTCTGCCAATTTATTAGCATATTTAGGTTTGTTGACAGCCACAGCGGTCAAACTTCCGTCTGGTGTAGCAACATTAAACATATCTATCATAGTGGCAATTGCTTGAATTTGTTCTGTGTTCTTAACAGCCGTAGATGCTAATGTAATACGTGCATTTTTAGCATAATCTTCCACAGGGAAATCTTCTGGATAAAAGTTAGGTATTTCTTTAAATTTCATCAACAACCAACGAACATCTTCTTCAAGCATATGTTGAGCAACAGCAACCATATTATTAGATACAGTGTTCAATCTGTTTGTTCTAGCAGCGATTTCTGTCGCTGTCATTTTTTGATTGGTCTGATTCGGTATTGTTTCAGCCAACATAACAGATTTAATATTCATTTCCATCTGCGCTTGATTCCATTGTTGTGTGTTTGGATCGTCGCCTAACGTCAATGGTGTTAATGATGGATTGTCTTTGCCTGTGGATTCTACTGGTATCAGTTCCATAGGTTTCATTTCTAAACGATCATAATCTAATTGGTGGTTTTGGTTCACAAGCCACATTGGTGCTGCACGAAACATTAAACCGAACGTTGAATAATAACGCAAAGCATTTAATTGGTTTAATTCTGGCAATGCTTTAACACCAACACCAATTCCATAAGTAGAACCCGGTTTTCTTGTCCAGAAATCAGAACCGAAATCGCATGTAATACCACTGCGGTCAATCAACAATTCTTCGCCGTATGTTACATAATAGTGCCACAAACCATCATCATAGTTGTATATTGTTGACTCGTGCAATTCTATAACATCAGCTTTGTTAGATTCTGTTATAGGTGTTCCGTTTAATTTAAAATCTTTAGAATTTAATTCTGCGAAAGTATAAGGTATTTCTTCGCGTTTCATTTTTAAAGTGCGATAATAACCATCTGTTTCGCCAGTAAATGCTCTTGTTAAAGCAACATCTTTGATAGGCACTGGAACACGATAGAATTTTTTATTAACCAAATCAAAAGTGCGAAAGCAAACTGTTGTTCCTGCAACCAAATCATAAGCTGATTCAAGATAATTTGATAAATTGCGTATAATGCAAGCATTGGCAGAACGTGTAACATTGGAATCAAAAGCGCGTTGATCTGACGAATCGTCAAACCCACCAAATTCTGGCGCTTGAATCATAACAGATGTCTGTCCGTCAGAAGAAACTATGCGCTGGAATCTAGCAGCAAAGTTATCCGCTGCTTCACACCCAACATTTGTTAAAAGACGTGTGTTTTCCCAGTTATTTGGAATATTTTCGTCAATATAGAAAGAATCTCTATTAGGCATTGTCATGCGAAATACAGAGTGATATAAAGAATCCCAGACAGTTTTATCTGCAATTGCTTTTTGAAACCTTGATTCTATTTCTTGAATATTCATTATCCCAAATCTCCATATTTATCGTAATCTATTGTAGGGGAAGATACCCCAGAAAAAGAAGTGTTAGTAAGCCCAGAAACTGCGTTCATAAGTTGCATGTTTTCACGTTTTTGTCTGTCTTCTTCAATTCTTTTTTGGCGATCAAGTTCTTTTCTTTGGTCTGCCAAGGAACTTCTTTGGATTTCAAGGGATTCACGATTTGCTTTGGTTTGTTCAACCGCACTGTATGCACTTACTCCAACCATTGCTCCTACTGCTATCGCTGTTCCTGTTGCCATTTTATACCTTTTTTATAAAACCGGCTTGTGTGTAACCAAATTTTGTAAAGATTTTATTAAACTTTTCTTCTTTATAATTGGCTATACTGCCGCCGATAATTATTTCTTTTGAACCTTCTTTTATTGCTATTGTTTCAAGATTTTTTATCATAGTCAAGAATAAATTACTGCCACGATATTCTGGTTTTATATAAAATAAAACAACTTGTGTTCGCATTATACTGTCAACATCTTTTACTGTTGCCCACATCATAACACCACGATCATCATATTCTTTTATATTACATTGCATTGAAAATAGTTTTGCATAAGCAAATTGGTCTGGGTTAAAGTGCATATAGTCATCGCTGATTATAGGAAGCCATTTTTCAATTATGTTTTCTTTTGTCATATTAATACTCCTGTAATAATGATTTTAAATATGCTGAATCTGTTTGTAATATTTCCCATTCGCCATGTGTTTCTTCTACTAATGTCAATTGAATATAGTCAATAAACTTTGTAAATTCGCCAGTATCTAGTTTATGGGTAAATTCTACTCCGTATCGTGCCTTCCAGTATTCTTTAAGAATGTCGGTTCGCATCATCCAACGTTCGCACCCAGACGGAACAAAACCTGTTTCATGGTAAAATCGCACAAGCGCTACCATAATCGCCATAAGAAAACGATTTTGTTCGTTACTGCGTTTTTGTTTATGTGGCTTTATTTCAATATCCAATCCGTTTTTAGATACAGGTAAAGCATATGCTATTTGGTTTTTAACCCAAATAATAATATCTGCTGGCGATGTTTCTGAATTAAAAAACATATTAAAACCACTTTTTGTTGTTGCTTTGTTTTATTATACCTGCCTGCCGATAGGCATTTATAATTGGTTGTTGCTTTGGATCGTGTGTCATAACTCTCCATATGCCCATTGCTATGGCATCCGCAATATTAGGGGATTCGCCATTAAGATTCTTTTTAATATCTTTCTTTTCTGCTAAACGTAACATGCCCTTGCTTTGTTCTGGAGTTGCATATACCTGTGCATACATTTCACGTTTTATTTGATCTACATAAATAGGGTTTCCAACATACCAACATTGGTTCTGATTTATCATTTTCTGCCAAATACTATATGCTTCGGATCGTTGATTAAAAATAGTATTGTTTCCTGTCAAAGCAGGTATATTACCATAAAAAGATACAACACCTAGTGCCATACGTGATTTTGGATCTGGCGCACGTTGTTGTAGTGTCGTTAAACCTATGCCATTAGCATCCCAAACTTCTTCTATTGCATTAGTTTTTGCTCTGGCTTGTGCAACCTTAACAACTAATTGTGGCGATTCTAACTGATATTTCCCTTCCACTTCTACCAACACAGCACCATATCTGTTTTTTGTGATTTTGGCAATAACCGATTCATCGCCATAACCTGCGCCTACGTCAATAGATAAAACTATATTGTTGGATTCTCTTTCTTCTGGCGCTAAATCAGAATAATCACGTGATAAAAAGTTTTCAATACCTGTGTTATCAAACCAAGGAGCAGAATCCGTATCGTTTTGACACATAATAAAACGTGTATAATAAACAGGAGATTCTATCTTTGCACGTTCACATGATTGACGTATATGCGATGGTAAAGCAGGGTTTTCCCACCAATCACATCTAATGAATAAAGCATTATGCACCTTGCAGAAGTCAACAACTGATTGTGGTGGATTATTTGATATAAGAATAATTATCTTACAATGGCGGATTTCTGTTTCAAGAGCAGCAACACCTTGTATTTTATCCCATTTCTCAACTTCTTCACAAATTAAGACATCATATTTTTTTTGTTCGTTTTTAATATCGTTTTTTCCAAAGAAATCAAAGTCAATACGACCAGTTGATATAAATCTATGCATAGGTTCACGTTTAGAAGAATTAGCACCAGTTCCTTTGCATTCTGGGTGCAATCTTTCAAACATGTCTTTTGAACCGTTCAAACCATTTTCTGTCATGGTTGAATATTTTATTGTGTCAATATATCCGTCAAATATTCCTGCGATCATAGCACGCACAGCCCATTCTGTTTTGCCAGAATATCGGCTACCTTGTAAAAGAATTATTAAAGGTTCAAGTTCGCTGTGCAGATAATCGGGTGTATCAGCGAATAATTGCAGGCGATCAGTTATCAAAGGATATAACTTTAATAACTTATGCGAACACTGTTCTAAAATCTTATCAAGCGATAATTTCATTTAATCGTCCATTTCTATAATTATACGTTCTCGCATTATTCGTTTTGCGCCTTGTGGAATATCGCTATCTGGTTTTTCGCCTGCTAAATCTCCCAGCGCAATCAAACGTTCAATATCGCCTGTTGCTTTAATTAGTTCGATTGTTTGTGGCATTGTTTCTTCTACTATAGATTTTCGCAAATTATCTGGATCTAAACCTTTTGAAGAAAGCAGTTTCTTTGTTTTGTTTGACATGTTTCCATCCAAGAACATGCGAACTGCACCCCGAACAAGCGCAGATTTTTCTTTTGAAGTTAATTCTACTGGCTCATCATTCAGTTTAGCTGCTTCAATTTTCTGAACTGTGCGATAGGCATCTTCGCCTGCACCTGCCCATTTTTCTATGGTTTTTACTGCTTTTTTTTCTTTTTTAAGAGTTATTGGTTCTGCCATTCTTGTTTTCTCTTATAATATGATTTCAATGCAATTGCACGTTTTTTAGCAACAAACTCTGGGTTTTTACAGTTTTCTTTGTATTTCTGTTGTATTTTTTCCTTGTGTCTGGAATAATACGTGTTGCTTATATTTATCTCTATTTCCTGTTGGCAATGCGGACATATGATTTTCATTGTGTTGTTCCTTTGATTTTTTGATTTTTTCACGATTTTTTTTAGATTGCAACAGATATTTATATTGTTCATATTTTTCTTCTGCTAATGGTTTGGTTAATAGATCTAGTGTATCAAGATTTATGTTTGTGGATATTCTTCTACAAACACAACAGAAACCGTCTTTTAAATGGCAACGTGGTTTAACTAGAGTAATAATTGTTCCGGTTCTATCTGTGACCCACCAACCATTTTTATAAAGTTCTAATAAAGAAATATATTTTATTACTGACGCATCTAATGGGTTGATATTCACTCTCACTTGTCCAAATACGGCAATATGTTTTAAAGACAGTTTCATATTTTATCTCCTTTCCCTATCTATTATACACTAATTTTTTATTTTTCAAATCAAATTAGTAATCATTTGCAGGTTTTTTTGTATTTCCCATATATCATCACCATCTTTCCGTTCTTTCATATCTTCTTGTATATTTTTTATCGCATACTTGGCGACATCCAATGCCTTGAGTGTGCGTATAAGTTCTTGCCAGAGTTCTTTTGAACCATACATAAAATATGATTTTTTACAATCATCGTTTCTGCACTCAATAATTTGTGGGTTGTCTTGGCTCAATTCCTGCTGACAGAACGGACATTTCATATCACTCATTGTTATTCCCCTTTGTAAATTATTGAATCTGTTGGTTTTACTGGTTCGCAATGTTCCCAAGACCCATTATGTCCGATAAATAAACCTTCGTCTGTTATTCCTTTTAATGTATCAAAATAATAGCTGTCATAAACAAAATCCCAGAATTTACACAACTTTCCAATCCACTTTTTTTGTTCGGCATAAGGGTCAGCGTGTATAACTTCCTGTATTGCATCATCGCCATCTGCTTCTGTTTTATTATCAAGAACTGACTTTGCTTCCATTATACTGTTCACAGTGTCCACAATTTCATTAATTTTGTCTTGTATATAACGGCACGCAAGTTGAAAATCTTTGTTGAAAACAAGCCGTTCGTTGCTTTGTAGTTGTAATTTTTTTATCATTTTTATTTCCTTTTGTTCTGGCGGGCAATTCCTTTTCGGAACCGCCCGCGCGTTTTGACGCCCCGTCGTGACGCGACCATTCGCACAGTCGCCCCGCCGGGCACATCATTGTGCGACCGACCCAAACAAACCGACGCGCAAGGCCTCGCCGTACTGGGCGTAGTGGCCACAGCGGTTCGCACAGTTCGAAGCGCAACTCGAGGCCGACCCGTAGGCGTCGTAGAACACCCAACGCGACACGGCGGTTTTACCCTTTTTATCCTTATAAACCGCTCTTACCCAAGAATAAGTTCCTTCTTTATCTGGTGTTGGGTTTCCTGCCTTTGACCATTCACCTTTTGTTGAAGATTGCAGGCAATGCAGTTCCAGCAATTCATATCCGTATTCTTCACGGATAGTATCGCGTGCTTCCTTAAAATATGCAATACACAGATAAGGTCTGTAAATATCTTTGCCATTGTATTGTGTCGCGGGTTCGCTGCCGACATATACATCGTCTTCCTTGATTGTGACGTATTCGGTGCTTGGAATTTCTGCGGGTTTTTCTTCATCTGGTTGCACATTTTCGGCAGGAGTTTCGTCATAGCAATCAAATCTCCATGTCATTATTTTGTTGACAGCATCTACAAGTTCGTTGATTTTTATTAAAACAGAACTTTTAGCCAGACAATAATCGTGACAAGAACCTTTTATTGGTATTATCTCAGTATTTTCTCTTAAATCTAATTTTTTAATCATTTTACTCTCCATGAATCATGGGTGGGGCAGATTAACCAAAAGGAAGGAATCTCCACCCAAACTGTTATAATCCTAATGCAAATCTATACATTTGCATTAACTCGTCTTCTTCTTCTATTTCATCTTTGTCTTTTTTGCGCAATGCTATGCATTTTTTGATGTATTTAGCATCAAAACCTTGCATCGTTGCTTCTTTGTATATTTCTTTAATATCAGCAGCAATGGACCCTGCATCTGCATTTAACTTTTCAATTCTTTCAACCAAACTTAATAATAATTCTTTGTTCATATGTTTTACTCCTTTTATTGGGTTATTGAACGCAAATCCAATATTGGTGTTGAGTTGTTTCCAGCCATAATTTGTGGAAGCGCACTCACTTGTATATGGCTGTGTGGATGTCAAAAATGAAAAACACTCACAGCCACCGTTTAGAATCTTAACCCATAGTTAGCATTACTTGTAACAATTCTTTTTTTGCCGCACAAGCATTTTTTAAATCTTGCAGCGGTTCAAGTGTTGCATATTTTTCATATACTGCTTTCAAACCAATTAAAGTATCAACTTTATTGATTTCTTCTTGACATTCAGCAGATATACCGCCTGTTAAGGGTCTATCTGTTGGTTTTTCTATTTTAATTGGTGTTTTAGAACCAAATGTAAATACTGTTTGTTTTTTACTATTAACTATTTCTAACAAACAAATCTCTCTGTTTTCATTGTATTCTATCTTTGATACAGCAAACTTTTCATTTGTGGAATATTTCCCATTATAAGATTTAATCTGGATTACATCCGAAGAAATCCAAATAAATGGCGCAGTATATAATTCTCTACCGATTCCCCATTTGAACCCAGCGCGTTTAAATGCATCAGATGCTTCGCCTTTCTTTTCATTGCCTTCGCCATCTTCACGTGATTCAATACCACAATCAGATTTCCAAATCCATTGACCTTTGGTTTCTTCCCACACACCAATCTTACAATACATATTTCCTTTGATTTCCATGTATTCGCATTGCCAATTGTTTGCACCAAATTCTTCATCCAGAATATCCATGTCGGTTCTGGCGGTTTTATAAAGCAATGCAACACAACCGTTTTCTTTAACCTGTTTTACCTTAACTTCAATCTCATTTGCTTTTAATAATCTCATTTCAATCCCCTTTTTTTGTATTTTCTTGTTGCTTGAATCCGTTTACCGTTTTTTCTATATACCCTTGTCAGAACATTTAATATTGGCTGTTCCACTCTGTATAATAAATCCATATTAAATCCTTTTGTTTAACAACGATGCTTTGTAAGCATATAGTTGATGCTGTGCCGCTGTTCTTGCATTTGGTTGGGCTAAAATCTCTTGTAGGATGCGCACAACTTTTTCTCTGTGGGTTCTCTTATTCATTATTTTATCCTTATGGTTGTGCCTTGTTCCAACGTAGCAAGGGTTATTTTCTTATCGCCTACCTGCACAAATAATTCCCCATCGGTCATTGCTGCTTTAATTGCGGTTTTGTTTGGCACTTTGCTGATCATGCAGTAACAATCTGGCAATAATGCTTCTGCATCATCCGTCAGAACAACACTAGCAGGTTTTTTTGCAATAGACACTGTCCATGTGCCATAATCTGCTTTTTGGATTCCATTACTAACCAGATAATCATAGCACAAATTCTTTAAAAAGTCGCTTTTTTTATTCAAAGACGATGCTTTTTTCTGTAATCTGGCGATTTCATTTTTGATCGCATTGACTTGTGCATCGCAATCTGCTTTGTATTTTAAAATACTTTCCATCTTGTTTTCAATATCTTGTTCCAAAGCGATCTTTGCATTTTCTAATATTTCTTCTGTTTCTGGGTCTTCGTTTGAAGTCAATATAAAGTCAATTGTTTTCAACTGTTCGTCTAATTCATATAAACTTGGCATAATTATTCTCCTTTGTATTCTTCTTGTAATTCTTTTTTAGCCATAGCTAATGCTTTTGTTGTGAAAAATTTCCAATCTATCTGTTCTGCATCAGAATCTTTAATAAACGAATCTCTAAGATGTTGGCATCTAGTCCAGTATTCCAAAGCTGTCGTTAAATCAGATACAGCCATATAAAAATCGCCTTCCTGTGAACACTTTGTTGCTTTGCCCATCCATTTGAACGCACGTGCCAATTGTCCTTGTAAATCTTGTAAGAAAAATGTGTTTGTTTGCACTGTTGCTCTCCTTTGTTATGCTCTTGCTAATTTATAGACAGATACACCCTGCCATGTGTATTTTTTAAATGAACCTTCTATAACAGGTTCTACAAATATCAAATCGTTTGGATAATTTATTTCAACCGAATCGGTTTCAGATTCGTAGTGATAACAATCAGCGATAAACTGGTTTGCTAATTCTGGATCAACTTTGTTTATCGTTTCCCCATAGTATTCCAAATATGCTTTAAGAACACTTATATCGTATTCATTCATAACACGATATATTTTGTTTTGAATATATTCAATTGTTTGTTTTTTATTCATTTTACATCCTTTTTTTGTTTCTACACCACATATTATAATCATTTGATTTTGAAAGTCAAGTGTTTTTATAAATTTTTTTTATTTTTTAAAAAGTGGCTTATTCTGGCGGTTGGCGAAGTTTATAAACTGTGTTGTTATAAAATCTGCACGAACTTTTTGTCCTTGTTTTTTATCTTTTAACCAGTTTTCAACCGATTCAATTACATCTGTTGGCATTTCTTGCACATATGGTTTAAATATTGCATGATTTGCTACATGAAACGTATTGTCAATTAGTATCAGATCTTTACCTTTGCTTGCTGTTAGATTTTCCACACTTTTTTGGATAATATCATCAACTTTGTGGGGTCTGCCACCCTTTTTGCCATTTTCTATGCTGCTTAATAAATATCTTCTATCAGATTTTGCCATTTCGCGACATGATTTCCAAAACGTTTCTTCATGTATATTTTCTGGAACAAACATTTTATCATGCGCATCCATATTGTCTGGCTGAATCCCATCTGCAATTACCGACTTCACTAACCTTTCAAATATAGCCAGCCGTCTATGTCTAGCAATATACTTTTTGCAATCAGAGTATATTCTTAAATCAAAAGCAACCCGATTTTTAAATATTGTTGACATTTGTTGTCTATCCTTTCTTTCAAATGGTGGGCAGGTGTGGATAGACATTGGTGGAAAATATGCCTGCCCATAAATATTTTTATTTCCGCCTTATCATCTATCCAAAATACATATTATCATCTTTTGTTTTTTATGTCAAATATTTTTTACTTGTAGCAAAGTTGCTTCAATTTTGAAGCAAAAAAAGAGCAGTTTTTTTATTAAAATTGCGTAATTTCAATGATTTACAAAAACCCCCCCTATAACCACTTATACTATATATATTATATGTATATAAGAAAAGAAAGAAAAAGAAAGAAAAGAAAATTATTTTTTTACTTGAATTATTATTTTTTTCGTGCATAAAATTAAATCAGGTAAGTAAAAAGACCCTTATTATTTTTTAGCGGCACGACGATTCTAACAGAAACGACCCGCAATTCCAATAATTAGGCACGACTATTCACTATACCTTTGTAAGTATAACAGGCAAACAAAGGAGAAAATAATGCCTACTATTCTTGATGTGTATATAACTTACTTTGATCCACTAGTCCAAGTAGCTTATCAAACCAAATCAACTAACTTAATTGCCGGA